>DRIG01000010.1 GCA_011052815.1 candidate division WOR-3 bacterium
AATGCAGTAATTAAATGAACAGGAGGTTATGTTGAAAAAGATGTCTTTGATCATTGGAATTATAGCAATAATTATTGCGATAATTGTATTCACGTATGCAAGTGGAGCGAGACGGATTTATAGTGGTTTATTATTTATATTTATAGGAATCATACAATTTTATCGTGCCTTTAAAAGCAATGAAAGTTGATTAAACAACGCATTGCACATAACAGAGGTGCTTGCGCACTCGCCCCTGGGAAGGCTCGGCTGACCCCTACATGTGGCCATAACATTCAACGTTGATAGTGCAATAAGAAGAAAAATGTCCAATGTCCAGACCTGACCCTTATATGTGGCTTAAACCACTGGAGATTCCTGAAATAGATTAATAGAGAACAATTCAAGGTCAAATCTGTTCATTATAATAGGTAATATCAACCTTTTTGAAATGGACTTGACTTTTGTTTTTCTTTGCTATATATTATTATGTGATGTTAAACACGGAAATTTATACCCTTATTAGCAGAAAAAATCTGGGAAGGATAGTTAGTCCAATCGATACCATAAACCTTAATAAAGAAGGCGGGAGGTGACAATGTTTATAAAATCAAAAAATTTTGTTTGTTCTTCCAGAAGAAGTATATCTGCACTAAGTGCTGATATCATCCCCAAATGGAATCATATCAGCACCAAAAGTGCGGATATAACCAAGTTATACGCCATTGGTTAAGTGAGGAAAAATGGATAGTAATCACAAGTCACAATTACAATCTTTATGGGATAGGCTTGTTGAGAGGGAACTAGAACGCGAAAAAGTAGACCCAGGGAAGCGGGTTCATACGGATCTCCTATGGCGTGAAATCCAAAGATGTATTGAAAAGACCAATCTGACAATCTTAGATGCAGGGGGAGGTTTTGGCCGCTTCTCTATCCCACTTGCCGAAGCTGGTTATAAAGTAGTGCATCTGGATATTTCTTCTAATATGTACTGGGTATAGGAGCAGCAGGAGCAGGGGGATTACTTGTAACTGCAGTAAAAGAAACCAACGGCGTATAACAGCGTGTTTGCGATTCGCTCACCAAAATGCCTTCGGCACTTCGCAAACACGCAGAACGTTAGGCGAAATGTAAGAATATTTGATGGTGCATGGAATATGGAAATTGATGAATTGAACAAAATGATAAAGGGATGTAAGAAATGTAGATTATCTGTAACCAGAATGAATGCTATGTGTGGCGAAGGAAATTTGAATGCTAAAATTATGTTAATTGCTCAGGCACCAGGAGAAAAAGAGGATAGAGAAGGAAAAATGTTTGTCGGTCCTTCAGGGAAAGTATTAGACGAATTACTAAATAAAGCAGGAATTAAAAGGCATGAAATTTATATGACAAATCTAATTAAATGTATGCTTCCCAAATACAGAAGGCCCAAACAGGATGAAATTAAAACCTGCAGTTATTATTTGAATGAAGAGATTAAATTGATAAATTCAAAGATATTAGCTCCCTTAGGTTATTATGCCACCTGTTACATTTTTCAAAGATATGGCATTTTGTCACCTTCAAAAGCAGAGTTTTCTTCAATTTATGGGAGACTTTTTTTAGCTAAAGATAAAAAGATACTGCCTCTGCCTCATCCTGCAACTCTTCTTTATAATCCTGACTTTAAGGAAGATTTAATAAAAAATTACAGAAAATTGCAGGTGTTACTTAAGGATTGCAAATGGTATCTGGTGTGTCCAATGAAAAGATTTTATGAGGAAGGAAAGTTAGATAAGAAGTGGATAGAATTGTACTGTAAGGGAGATTGGGGAAACTGTGTTCGTTATCGAATGGAGGAAGAAGGCAGGTTTCATCCAGACTGGATGCTTCCTGATGGAACTTTAGATGAAAGATTGCAGAAGGAGGTAAAATATGAAGGTTACCATTATTTATGATAATACAAGCGCAAGGTCTGATTTGCAAGCTGATTGGGGATTTTCAGCATTTATCCGGGTTAAAGAAAGAGATATTCTTTTTGACACTGGAGCAAATGGGGATATTTTACTTTCCAATATGAAAAATCTTAAAGTCAACCCAAAAGAAATTGAAGATGTTTTCATTTCTCATCCTCACTGGGACCATACAGGTGGTTTATCTTCCTTTCTTCGAATGAACAATAAAGTGAAACTCTGGATCCCTTCTTATTTCCCCGAAGCAAGGAATGCAAGGGAAGTTATTAAAGTGAAAAAACCCACAAAACTTTATGAAGGAATCTACTCTACAGGTGAACTTGATGGGATAGAACAATCCCTCTGCGTTGAGACAGAGAAAGGTATTGTAATCATAGTAGGATGCTCGCACCCAAGAATGGAGCACATCCTTAAAAAAGCTTCTCAATTTGGTAAGGTTTACTGTATTATAGGAGGATTGCACGGAACTAAGCCTGAATCCTTAAAGGACTTAGATTTGATTTGTTCGACCCATTGTACTCAATATAAATCAGAGATAAAATCTCTTTACCCTGAAAAATATATTGAGGGGGGAGCAGGAAAAACAATTGAGATTAAATAAAATGCATCATTTTGCACTTCGCCTAACAGCGGATAAAAGGCTCACTCCGTTCGCCCAAATTTGCCCTATCGGGCAAACTTCTTTTATCCCCAGAACGTTATGAAATGTCCAAGCCCTTTCATAAAAAATTGCAATAGGAGGTGATAAGTATGGCATTTAAAGTACTGTTCCTCGCCCATGCTCCTGATGCAGAGGCAGAGGAGCATAGATGTCTTATTGAAACGCCCAAGTACTATAAGCTTTTTGTAGTAGTGGTTAAAGATCAGAAGCAAGCAATTAAAGTATGCAAAAAGATTGTCAAAGAGGAAGGCATTCAGTCGATCCTTCTCTGTCCAGGATTTACACATAGAGATATTGCGGAGATATCAGAAGCGGTTGGTGAGAATGTCGGAGTTTTCGTAGCCAGAGGAGATGGTCCGAGTAACAGGAATTCAATGGAAGTGATGAGAAGAGAAGGCTGGTTTTCAGAAAAAGGGAGAGAATAAAATTCTCTGCTTTCTTGTTTACTTCAAGATCAAGATCGAACAAAACGATATAAATTTAATCGATGGCTATGTTGGTCAGGGATATGCAATTCCATATCAAGAAGAGGTGGAGATAATAAAAAGGGTCGCGAAGATCGGTATTATCCTTGAACCGGTGTATACAGGTAAAACCTTCTATGGTATGCTCCAGCAGCTGAAAGTGAAGAAATACAAAAAAGTTATTTTCATCCATACCGGCGGCCTCTTCAGTATATTCGCATTTAATAAAACACTGTTCTCGTCCAGAAATTAACATTTCCGCCTGGCGATAACGCCAATTGACAAAAATTACATAATTAGTATAATACTCCAGCTTGTTCTTTAAAAATTGCGACGATAATCAAACCCGGTGTTGTCCACTTTGGAGGGGGAGAGTGTGGGAAATAAGATAAAAATATGATGAGACAAAACTTTTTCTTAACGTTGATTTTTATTTCTTCGATTACTATGCTATATGCCACATCCACTATGCGTTGCTTCTGGCATGCCGCTTATTTTGACGCGGAATTCATTGGCAACTATGGTTCAGGAATGGAGACAATGTATCGCAATGATGTCGTCGCCCGTGCACATGTTGTTATGCAACTGGATAGCATATTTCGTGATCTCCGGCAAAAGGGAAAATTGCCACCTTTTAAGCGATGGATTTTGCTTGATCATTATTATGTATCCTACGATTATGTAGACGGCAAGAGGCTGCCGTGCAAGATCAGGATCCAGCACGATACAGTGTATATGTGTATGATCGATTCCGTATCGCTCAATCAGGCAATGAGACAATTGTGGAATATCCCGGATGTGATTGTTAGTCCTCACAAAGAATCAGGTATGTGGTTGTATTCCCTGCATATTAAAACGACTAAAAGCCGATGGCATGCACGAAATTATCCTGATACACTGGATGAATATCCTCGCGACCGAGATATGCTCTGGCTCTTTTGTGAGAATGCGTATGGTTATTCGCATTGTTTCTACCAGCATGAAACTGATGGATTTTTTCACCAATACACCGGTCTGTATCTGACAACCGCAAATGTCCTGCAAGCACAAGAATTGATACGAGAACACTACGGAATTAATACTTCCATAACCAGCCAGTACGTCACTCCAGCGATCTTGCGTAAGTATGTGTGGTATTAAGAAAATAGGTGATCCTACTACCTGATAGTTGAATTGACTCCTCTCCACTTTTTTCGTTTTTATTTAAAGACCCTTCTTTCTCTGTCATTCTGAGTGAAACGAAGAATCTTTATCAGTCATTAGTCATTGAGATTCTTCAGTCGTCTGCTTGGGGCAGACTCCTTCAGAATGACAAAAGAGCGGGTAAAGGATGAAAAAAAGTGGAGAGGAGTCAGATAGTTGAACTATTGACAGAATAGAATTTTAGGATATAATACTATGTTTCTTTTTGGTGATTGATTCTTAAGGAAGTGATAACAGAAAACCTGAATAGTTGTTTTGTTATCCACCAACATAATTAGTGATTTTTTGGGGAATTTGGATAAAAATCGAAACCATTACAAGAAAACCGATTTTTCGGTAGAAAGGAGTAATCACGATGGAAGAAAACAATATTTATAACAATGTCATAAAACAGTTTAATAAAGCAGCGGATTTGATGAGGCTCGATTCCAATATTCGTAAAATATTGGTAACACCGATGAATGAGATCAAAGTTAATTTTCCCGTGAGAATGGACGATGGAAGAATAGAGATGTTCCGTGGATACCGGGTACAGCATAATAACGCCCTGGGTCCTTTTAAAGGTGGAATTCGCTACCACCCAAAGGTTGATATCGATGAGGTTCGCTCCCTTGCAGCGTGGATGACATGGAAAACGGCTATCGCCAATATTCCTTTCGGCGGAGCAAAGGGCGGAATAGAGTTGGAACCAACAAAATATTCAATGAGTGAACTGGAGCGCATTACGAGGCGGTTTACATTTGCTCTGGGTGAAAATATCGGACCGGATTACGATGTTCCTGCTCCTGATGTAAATACTAATGCGCAGATCATGGCATGGATTCTTGACACTTATCTCCAGATGAGGCCAGCACCTGAGCGATATCGCTCCACACATGTTATTACCGGCAAGCCGGTTGAAGCAGGAGGCAGTTTGGGCAGGGATAAAGCCACTGCTCAGGGTGTTGTTTACACAATAGAACAGTGGGCGAAAGATAAGAAATTTGATTTAAAGAATGCTACTTACTTTGTGCAGGGATTTGGAAATGTGGGTTCCTGGACCGCACTTCTTTTAAAGATGCATAATTCAAAGTTGCTGGCGGTTGAAGACGCATCCGGAGCGGTCTACAATGCAAACGGCATTGACCCTGACGACCTGCTGAATTATGCCCGCAAAAACAATAATTTAATAGAGAATTATCCTGAAGCGGATTCTATTAGTCATATGGAATTTCTGTCCTTAAAAGCGGATATTTTTATCCCGGCGGCTTTGGAAAATCAAATTACAAAAGAGACAGCCGGTAGGTTGAATGTCAAACTGGTTGCTGAAGGTGCAAATGGTCCAACAGATTCCGATGGTGATGAAATATTACAGAACAAAGGAATTGATGTAATTCCTGATATCCTGTGCAATGCCGGTGGGGTGGTCGTCAGTTATTTTGAATGGCTTCAGAATAAGCGAAGTGAATTCTGGGAATTGGAAACGGTTGATAAAAAATTACACAAAATAATGATAGATAGTTATGAGCGTGTCAAGAAAGCAGCAGAACAATTTAAAACAGATTACCGTACAGCAGCTTATATTGTTGCTCTTTCACGATTGGATAAAGTTTATAGAGAGCGGGGAATTTTCCCATAATGTGAGAAGAGAGTAATTTACTGGAGAATGAAGTGAGTGAAAACCACATAAAAGAGAGTGTGAATAGATTTAGGTGATTGAAAAATCCCCTGTTCTTAGGGGCTTTGATAGAAAGGGCAGCTTTTTTCAATAATCGATTAAGCTGCCCTTTTTTATGGCTGTAATGGTATCTCTGAAATTCGTCTGGTTTAAAAACGGTAAGTGTGCTTAACCGACAATCATCTTGACTTTGTTTTCATGGTTGGTATACTGGTGTGATGGGAATGAATCAAGAACAGGAATCAGGGAGATGAATTGTGGAGATATTTGAGAAGTTCGCATACTTATACACAAAAGGACCGTATCCTCAATACAGCCGGAGAATGGCGGAGCTGCTTCCCGCGCTCCTGGAACGGTTCGGCGCGAAGCCGCGGACAATGCTGGATTTAGCATGTGGAGAAGGGACATTCGCTGTGGCGATGGCTAAGAAGGGAGTACAGGTGACCGGTGTTGATCTTTCTCCACGGCTACTCGAGTTTGCCCGGAAACATGCTGAAAAAGAGAATGTGGCTGTGGAGTTTCTATGTCAGGATATGTGTTCTTTAAACTTTAAAGAGAGATTTGACCTTGTAACCTGCTGGTATGACAGCCTTAATTACCTTCTGGAATCGGAACAACTGGAAAAGACCTTTACAGGGGTGCATCGCGCATTGAAAGATGGCGGTCTCTTTATCTTTGATATGAATACCATTTACGGACTCTCTTTAATCTGGCAGCGCCATCCCTGTTATGTTCAACAGGATACTCCTGAGCTGTTTGAAGTCCATTGCCCGAGTTATGATTCTGAGAAGAAGATCGCCACCCTGAGAATCATCGGATTTATAAAAGAGAAGAACGGATGGACCAGAATCGACGAAGAGCATAAGGAACGTGGATATTCAATAGCGGAGATCAGGGAATCTTTAAAGAGATCTGATTTACGAGAGCTCGCATGCTGGGGGAATATACAGGAGATGAGCGAACCCAAACCCGACAGCGGGCGGGTATGGTTTATAACAAAAACAGGATGATTTGTTTTCTGGTTTCGTGAATACGGACCCGCGAACAGTCTTGGTTAGAAAGCACAGTGCTATTGACATATAATTGAAAAAGAGATATACTGAATTATGGGTCCTTTTCATACCCCGTGGCTTACATTCACCGCACTGATTGTTACGTTCGCAAGTGTAGTATTTTCCATCATCTGGGCGATCATAAGCAGTAAAAAAGATGAGTGATCATTTATTTACTTATGTAATCGTCCTGGCGGTCTATTTATTGGGACTCGTGCTTATCGGCTTGCTCACCGGCAGACGCACGCGTAATGTTGAAGATTTTTATCTCGGCGGCCGCAAGATCGGTCCCTGGGTGACGGCGTTTTCTTTTGTCGCCGCATATTTCAGTTCGGTGGTGATCATCGGCGGCGGCGGCTTCGGTTATATGTTCGGGCTTGCGACCCTCTGGATCGGAGCGATCAATGTCGTGCTCGGAACTCTTGCGGTCTGGATTATTCTCGGTCCCAGAATCAGGGAATTTACACAGCGGCTCAAAACCATGACCATCCCAGGTTTTCTCGGCAAGCGATATCAGTCGAATTTCGCCCTTATCTTTTGTGCGGTTATCATCGTTCTTTTTATGATAATCTATAATGTAAGTATCTTAAAGGGGATGGGCCATATCTTTCAGGTATTGATCAATATCCCTTATATCTACGGTGTGGTTTTATCCGGAATAATCATTCTTTTTTATGTATCGGTGGGTGGATATTTAGCCGTCGTCTGGACCGGTTTCACCCAGGCCGTGGTTATGGGTGTGAGTTTGCTGGTCTTGACGATCGCCGCACTGGTTTCGGCAGGTGGTCTTGCAGCAGTCAACAGATCATTGGAAGTAATAAACCCGGGTTTAATCAGAACGCCGGGGGTCTGGGGATGGCCTGGTTTACTTTCTTTTGCTCTAATCGTAAGTTTCGGTGTCTGGGGAATGCCGCAGTTGCTTGTCAGATTCTATTCGATAAAGAACATAAAGGTCATAAGGGCGGGAACCGTCATGGCGACGATCGGCACGTGTATGGCGTTGTTACCGTATCTCAACGGTGCAATCGCCCGGGTTCTTTTTCCGAATCTTGCGAATCCTGATCTGGCGATTCCGACCCTTGCAAAGAATATCCTCTCTCCGTTCGGCGCGGCGATCGTCCTCGCCGGAGTGGTGGCGGCGGGGATGTCGACCTTTGCATCGGTTTTGATTATTCTTTCCGGCTCCATTGTGCAGGATGTGATCAGACTCGGGTTCAAATTCAACATCTCAAAAGAAAAGGCATTGGCACTCGGTAAACTCAGCAGCGCCCTGATCGGATTGATCTCGATATTCATTGCATTCCGTCCTCCGGCATTGGTCTTGACCCTTACCGCCTTTTCCTGGGCGGTAATCGCCTCAACCACACTCTGGCCTATTCTGTTCGGACTCTACTGGAAGGGAACCACAAAAAAAGGCTGTGTCTATTCAATGGTCGGCGGTTCAGTAACCGCTCTGGTCTGGATGCTCGCGGGTAAACCCTGGGGTATCCACGGTTTTATTCCGGGAATCGTCGTCGGTCTTATATTAATCGTCGTCGTAAGCCTCTTCACCGAGAAACTTCCTTCGGAATTACTGAATACCATATACCGACAGAGGGAGACAGGTAATTGATTGAGAGATGGCGGTGCTGATGTCGTTGAGCACGGTGATAGTTGCAATAAATGCAAAGTTTCTCAAACAAATGAAATGAGTCATTGAACCCCCTTGACAGACCTGTTTATTTTGGTTAAAATATAATGATATTGTATCTTTGAGTTATTTTTGAATCTGGAAGGGTTCAGAGTTAGGAGAAAAAATGGATCAGAAAAGTGTAGATAAGAACGGAGAGAAGATAACCGCTTCAGACAACGGCTGTCAAGAAAAGGTATCCAATATTTCTTGCAACGACAGTGAACTCTGTTGTGCCCTTGTTGATCAATCAATTATGGGGATTGTCATAGTGCAGGACTATCGAATTGTTTTCGCAAATAAAAAGTTTGCTGAAACAACCGGTTATTCAGTTGAAGAACTGCTTGCTCTACCGCTTGAAAAAGTGAAGGATTTAGTCCATCCGGACGACCGAAAGATGGTCTGGGATAGATGGCGACGTCGTTTGCAGGGGGAGTTGATTTCGCCCCACTATGAATATCGAGGATTGAAAAGGGACGGGAAAGTTATCTGGCTTGAGATGCATGCGAGCCGGATAATCTTCAGAGGTAAACCGGCGATTCTGGGAATGGTATGTGAGATCACCGAGACCAAAAGAGCCAAGGAATGTCTTAAAGAACAGGAAGAATTATATCGGATTCTTGTTGAACAGTCACACGACGCCATATACATTTATCGGGGCGACAGATTTCTTTTTGTAAACAAAGAGCTCTGTAGTATCACCGGTTATACTGAAGAAGAGTTGTATAAGATTGATCTCTGGATTCTTATTCATCCCGACGACCGGGAATGGATTAGGGAGATAGCACGAAAACGGGCGCGTGGGGAAGAAGTACCCAATACCTATGTGGCTCGTATCATCACCAAATGTGGTGAAGTGCGCTACGGCGAGTTTGCGGTTAGCAGGATTAATTACGGCGGCGAATATGCCGCAATGGGATCTGCTCGGGACATCACCGAGCGAATGCAGACCGAAGAGAAGTTGAAAGAGAGTTTTCAGAAATTGCGGACCACGATTAATAATACATTAAAGGCGATGGCGAAGATCCTTGAGTCACGAGATCCTTATACTGCGGGACATCAACAGCGTGTTGCAAAACTGACAAAAGCGATCGCTGAAAGGATGGGATTGAATAAAGACAGGGTTGATTGTATTTATACGGCAGCGGTGATTCATGATATAGGAAAGATCTATGTCCCGGCGGAAATTCTCAGTCGGCCTACAAAATTGAATGATTCTGAATTTGCACTAATTAAAACGCATCCAGAAATAGGTTATGATATTTTGACATCGATTGATTTTCCCTGGCCCATAGCAGAGGTTGTTCTTCAACATCATGAACGGCTCAATGGTTCAGGCTATCCCCGTGGATTAAAGAATGGAGAAATTCGTCTGGAAGCAAAGATCCTGGCGCTTGCTGATGTTGTTGAAGCAATGTCTTCACATCGTCCTTATCGACCGGCTAAATCCATGGATGAGACTTTATCGGAGATTGAGAAAAACAAAGGCGTCCTTTATGATTCCAGGATTGTTGATGTATGCCTGAATATCTTCAGAAAGCACGCCTTTACGTTTGACTGATCCACGGTTGATCTCTTTCCATTTTTTTACGACCAAACCAGTCGTTGACAACATTATTTATCTAATTATAATAATCAAAAGGAGGTATTAATGCGATTTAAAATATTGTGTATGGTATTTCCTTTGTTGTTATTTGCTTCTCCCTGGCCGCAATTCATGCATGATGCACAACACAGCGGGCGTACAGATATTGTGGTTCAGGATAATCTGTCCGTAGCCTGGACATATACTCCTCCCCAGAGTGCTCCCGCCTGGATGTGGAACCAGCCCGTACTTGATGATGCGGGAAATATCTACTATGCCGCCGGTAACTATTTTATCTCCGTCGATCCTAACGGCGCCCACCGCTGGGATCGCTATACAAGCCATACATTCGGCGGTCCGGCAGCGGTTTACGGAGACACGGTATACTTTGCTTGTTCTGAAGGTGCCCTCTTCGCTTATACCACAGACGGCACTCAATTATGGACATTTCCGATGATTCACCCTGTAAACGGTGGTCCGGTCGTCGGTTCCGATGGAACGATTTACATAGGCGACGACATTACTGTTCAGGATACCGCATATGTTTATGCAGTGAATCCCGACGGTACACAAAAATGGTCGACGCCGTTTGATTCTTCCAATGGTATTTATACTACACCTGCTCTGGAGCCGGATGAAGATAAACTTTATGTTACTGCCGGCGATTGGTATGTACATGGTTTAAGCACTTCAGACGGAAGTATATTGTGGAGTTATTATCTTCAGTCCGATTTCAATATAAATTATTCTTCACCCTCGGTGGCGGAATGGAACGGTACCAAATACGTATTCTGTGGAGACCTGGGGAATTTCAGCGGGTATGCTACGTGGTATGCATTGACCGACAGCGGGGTGTTGCACTGGAATGTTTTTACTGATAATTCAATTCAGCATACGGCTGCATTTGACACTGATGGTTCGAGCTATCTGGGAAGCAACGACGGTGTTTTGAGAAAGGTGGATATAAACGGTGATCCGGTCTGGTCCAGGAACTTCGGTGATGTCTATATATCGAATCCTATAATAGATGGTGCAGGTAATGTGCTCATCGGTACAGAAGACAATCATCTGTATGTGTTGAACGGAACAGACGGCTCGGTACTGCAGAACATCACATTAAGTGGAGATGTATCATGTCCGACAATCGGTGCGGACGGTGAGGTCTATGTCGTCGTCGGCAGTAGCTATTTGGTTTGTTTGAAGAATAGTTCCGTTGTCGAAGAGTCCAGGGACAGCAGAGAATCATGTAAACTTGAAGTCTTTCCGAATCCTTCCTACGGTGTTTTCAATCTGAGATACAACGCTGAAACAATACCCTGTCATGTTGAAATCTATAATACTGCAGGCAGGAAAGTGTGTGAAAAAGAATTCAGCAACACTGCAACGTGGGATCCTCTGGATAATCCGCCGGGCATCTATTTTATCAGGGTGAAACCGGCCAGAGGGGAGGAGATTAAGACAAAACTTATTCTCCTTTCCCATTGATATTCATTCGGCGATCTTCGACACCCGACTTTTCAGTGAGGCGTCATGCGATTGGGTATCATTCCTGAAGGAATTTTAGACCTTGTTTATCAGGGGGAAAAACAGTGAATTGTCGGATGACGATCTTTACATTGATACGGGAGTGGTCTTGAAAGAGCGCATTAGTATTATGGTATCTACAAGAGTAAAATTTTTGATTTTGTTACTACCGATCTTTCTCTTTTCGACCACTTATTATGTTTCTCCTGATGGCGATGATAATAACAGCGGTCTATCTCCGGATTCGGCCTTTGCAACACTTCAACATGCGGCTGATATTGTCGCGGCCGGTGATTCGGTCCTTGTCCTGAACGGAGAATATGTCGGTTTTGACCTGCGAACCTCGGGAAGTGTAAATTCACCCATCGTTTTCAAGACCCTGGGTGACAGTGTAATTATCAATCAGGAGAACAGTACCACGTCGGATGGGGTGAACATCGAGAATGCGGATTGGATTATAATCGATGGCTTTCGGGTTGAGGGGATTCCAAGGGCTGGAATCCGGGTTGCGGTATCCCAACATGTTACGATCAGAAACAATTATTGTTCATACAACGGCCGCTGGGGTATCTTCACCGCCTTTGCGGATTACGCGGTGATTGAGAATAATGAATGCAGTTATTCGACAGATGAACACGGTATCTATTTTTCCAACAGCGCCGACCATCCCATAATAAGAAAGAATATCTGTCACCACAACAGAGCAAATGGGATTCATATGAACGGTGATGAGAGCATGGGCGGAGACGGCTTGATCACTGACGCACGGGTTGAAGCGAACATCATCTATGAAAACGGAACAGGCGGCGGTTCCGGAATAAACTGCGACGGCGTCGCCGAGTCGGTTATCTTCAACAACCTGTTGTATATGAACCATTCGAGCGGCATCAGCCTCTACCGGATTGATGCTTCAGCCGGTTCATACCACGATAAAATTTTCAATAATACAATAGTCAATGCGGATGATGCACGATGGTGCATAAATATCAATACCGGCTCAACCGGTGATACGCTTTACAATAACATACTGATCAATCTACATCCCTGGCGTGGGAGTATTTCAATCGATTCTTCTTCAACAGCGGGATTCTTCAGCGACTACAACATCGTCATCGACCGATTGAGTAATGACGGAGGGAATTCCATAATTTCATTATCCCAGTGGCAATCCCTCGGTTATGATCTGCATTCACAGCTCGCCGCTTCCCTGGACAGCATTTTCGTGAACTGGCAAAACAGCGATTATCATCTTTGTACGGGGTCGCAAGCTATTGATACTGGAACCGATCTGGTTGCGGGAGTCGTCCTCTATGATCTCGATTCCATACCCCGACCCCAGGGCAGTGGTTTTGACATCGGCGCCTATGAGTATCAACCTGTTTTTGTTCAGGAAGATGATTTTCGTGCGTCGAGGCCATCAACGGTTATCAGAACCGGAGAATTCATAATCTTTTCAAATCTCTATTCTGGAGATCGAGTATCAATCTTTGATGTTTCCGGCCGCAGATGTTCTACTTCAGGTCGACTGAATACAGGAAAGTGGTGTTGGTCGACTTGCGGTGTTCCTTCAGGTATTTACTTTTACCAAATAAGTTCAGATGTTTCGGATGAGGAGGAAAGAGGTAAGCTGGTAATACTAAAGTAAAAGAACGCAGCAGACAGATTTGATTTTCTTCATCCGGATATGGATTTCTGGTGAAGTTTTCGGTGAAGTTGTTTTGTATACTTCAAAAGGAAATATTTCAAAGGTTCAAACTTCTGACAAGGGCTTTATGCTGGGATGCTATTCAGGCTCGTTCGGCATATGCACTCGCCGGCTGGACAAAGAAAACGGCCCGGCTTCCCGTAAAACAAAGATTATAAAAATAGAATAAGCAGCTGCGGTCCGCTTGACAGATAATTAATTTTCGCTATAATATACAAGAATATGAGGAGGATTAATTTAAGACTTAAGTATGGGGTTTTTTCCTTCATTTTGAGCACCCTTGTTTACGGCCAGAGCGGAGCGCGTTACCTTGTCATCACCCCGGATGATTTTTACAATACACTTCAACCCCTTATTGAATGGAAATATAAGAAGGGTATGAAACCAGCCGTTTATAAGTTGTCGCAGGTGGGCTATGATTCCGTATCCATCAGAAATTTCATCAGAAATTGTTACAATACCTGGGAGATCAAACCTGAATTCGTCGTGCTCGTAGGCCACCCGGGTTATATCCCGATGTGTTATTACCCTTATGCCGGTTACCATTATTATACGGATAATTACTATACAAATATGGACGGAGATCTCTATAATGAAATCATTCCCGGCAGGATTTCAGTCGCTGATACTGTACAGCTGAAGACCGTCATAAACAAGATAATGGTATATGAACGGCACCCTTTTATGACCGACCCTTCCTGGTTTAAACAGGGGTGTGCGATCGCCAATTGCGACGGTGAAGATGATTCGATATATCTCTATTGTATGAGGTATGCAGAGAGTCTGGCAGTACATAATGGTTTTGATAATGTTGATACTTTGTGTAATTACTACGGTGATAATGCTGCAAAGGTGATAAATGCGATTAATGACGGTCGTATCTTTGTATTGTATCGGGGGAATGCGAACACCCACTGGTATAATCCGTTTGACGTCAATCCTTATTCCACCTCGAACGGACTCAAACTGCCGATTATCTTTTCAATAACCTGTCGAACGGTTTCACCCAATTCATCACCGATCCTCGGTGAAAACTTTCTGCGTGCGGGCAGCCCTTCGGTTCCCAAAGGTGCAGTGGGGTTTATCGGCGGTACACGCAACACAGGTGGTGCAGCACATCTGAGGAATGCAGTAGCAATTGGCTGCCTTGATGCATTGTTTATTGAAGGGAAACGGACATTCGGTGAAATTACTGAAGCCGGTAGAGTGAATGTGTACCAGCAATATTCATCATTGAGGGAATATAATAATTTCACCTGTCTCGGTGATCCAGAGCTGAATATCTGGACAGATGTTCCCTGTTCCCTGATTGTTCAACATCCCCAATATGTTGATTCTGGTTATGCAAACTTCAGAGTCACGGTTAAAGAGGCGTCAACCGGTCTTCCTCTGGAAAATGCCTTTGTCTGCATCTGCAGCAAAGTTGATTCCAGTGTTTATGCTCTGGATACTACTGATACCAGTGGAAAGGCATATTTCAATATTATTCCCTGCGTCGTCGATGACACCCTGTTCGTCACGGTCACCGGTAAGAATCTCTTGCCGTATGAAGGATATATCATCGTAAGGAATTTGACTTATTGTTTTATCCTTTATAAACGTTCTATTATAAATGATTCGATCTCGGGCAACAACAACGGGATTATCAATCCTACCGAGAACATCGAGCTTCCAGTATGGGTTGAGAACATCAGTGAGAGTACCGGTGTGGGGATAAGCGGTGTCTTGAGAACCCAGGATACATTCGTAAGTATTACTGATTCGATTAAAAACTTCGGTGATATCGGCGGCAGGGATTCAGCCTATACCGGTGACGACGGTTATAATTTTACGGTTTCTCTTTCCTGCCCGAATGCACATGTCATCGATTTTGAACTGGTCTGTGAGGATGTCAATGATTCGAGTTGGACTTCTTCTTTTTCCGAAATCGTCCGGGCGCCGGAATTTATTTTTGAAGGAAATATGATAAGCGGCGGCAACGGCAACAACACCATCGAACCCGGCGAAACGGTTGAAGTCGCGGTAAGCTTGAAGAACATCGGTGATGCAGCGGCTGACAGTGTGGAGGCATTTCTCTTTTGTGGAGACAGTAATACGACGATTCTCGACAGCATGGGCTGGTTCGGTCATATCGATATCGACAGTTCTGTTACCAACAGCACTGACCCATTTATCGTGGCGGTGGATTCAAATACTCCTGTCGGTACTGTGCTGAATTTCACCCTGCCGGTATTTTCGAATTGTCACACTGATACATTTGATTTTAAACTCGTCGTCGGGATGAAGAATTATTACCTCTGGAACCCTGATCCCACACCAGAACCCGGAGAGAATATGCATTCCATATTGATGAATCTCGGGTATTCCGGTGATTACGACACTATTCCTCCTGCTTCTTTGGCGCAATATCAGGTTTTACTGGTCTGCCTGGGTGTCTATTCGAATCGCTATCTCATTACCGACGGAAGCCCTGAGGCATTGATGATTATCGATTTTTTGAATAACGGCGGCAGGGTGTATATGGAAGGAAGTTCGGTCTGGTATGTCGATCCCACATATTTCAACGGCCACGATTTCGGCACGGCTTTTGGTCTGGATGGAGTGGATTGGAGCTATGGTAATTTAGGCCCGATCGCCGGCCAGATCGGTACTTTCACCAATAATATGTATTTCACTTATGGAGGTGAAAATGCTTATATGGACCATATCATACCGGCAGGTAACGGATTCGCCGTTCTTCAGGATGATGATGATTATTACTATTGTGGTGTCGCCAATAATGCGGGGACTTACCGTACGGTCGCGGCTTCTTTTGAACTCGGTCTGCTTGACGACGGTTCACCGCCTTCGACGCGTGCGGCGTTAATCGATTCAATTATGAAGTTTTTACTCGGACCTTACGGGATAGAAGAGGATGATGTATATAAGACAGGGAACCCGCATTTCCTTTCTTTTATTCCGTCACCGAATCCGTTTTTTAAAACTTTAAGGATTGATATCATCGGAAATAAAGGCCTGCTTATTGATAATTATACCTTGAAAATTTATGATATTACCGGTCGGTTGGTAAAAGATATAGACTTAAATTCATCTTTATTAAACCTGATTATGTGGCAGGGAGATGATAATTACGGCAACCCTGTTTCCGCAGGGGTGTATTTTTTGAAATTAGAAAGTAAAGGATACAAACAGGTCAAGAAAGTAATCCTGTTGAAATAGAAAATAAATAGGAGGATTTATGAAAAAATATCTATTTATCTTAGTACTTCCGATTTTACTTTCCGCTCAATTAAGTGTAAAGAAACTGGAATACATTGATGCTTACGGACGCGATGTTACTTCATACAGCGCATGGAAATCGTCGATTGTGCCGGAGGCGTTCAGAATCGGAGAGGTCTATCATACGGCATATGATAATTATCGGGATGAATTGATCGACATCGTAGTATATGCTCCGTTATATGATGATATTCTTGATTCACTCAATATCTATATCAGTGATCTTGAGGCAGAAGGATACACCATCCAGGTCGATACGATACGCGGCTGGACCGCTGAAGAATTGAGGACCCACCTTGCTGGTTTATTGAGCAGTGATCTTGTCGGTGCGGTATTGATCGGTAATGTTCCTTTTGCATGGTATGAAATGTCGAGCGGCGACGGCCGGGAGGAGTTTCCCATAGAACTCTATCTTATGGATCTTGACGGAACCTGGATCGACAGTGACGGTGACGGTCTGTTTGACGACCACACCGGTAATAAATCTCCTGAGATTTGGGTAGGGCGGATATATGCTTCTTCAATGACCTGGGGGAATGAGGTCTATCTGGTCAATAATTATTTTTCAAAACTTCACAGATACCGCACCGGTGGATATACCATTCCTCAAAAGGCACTCGCTTATGTTGACGATGACTGGTATGGATTCAATGATTGCTCCTTGGGTTCTTTGTACGATACCGTGGTCGTTGTAAGAGATTACAATACAACAACCGCGGTTGATTTCCGTGCGAGATTCAGCGACCCTTATGAGTGGGTCCAGGTCTGCAGCCACTCTTCACCATGGGGTAATACCTTTAAATACACCGGCGGTTATAGCGGAACAGTATTCAACTTTGAGTACTGGTTTATGGACCCGCCGTTTCTTTTTATGAATCTGTTCCAGTGCAGCGGTACACGTTTCTTTGAAGAAAATTACTGCGGCGGTTGTTATATCTTCGGGCCTGACAACGGACTGCTGACCATCGGTTCTGCAAAGGTCGGTAGTATGCTTCATTTCAGTGATTTCTACGGGCCGTTGAATACCGGCATCTCAATCGGAGAGGCATTCAAACAGTGGTTTGCACAGTGGGGGATTACGGATCCTTCCTGGTTTTATGGAATGTGTATCTGTGGGGATCCAGTTCTGAAACCGAAACAATCCTCAAATCAGCTGGCAAAATATCGACGTCGTTTATACAATTTTGACACCAGATATGAATGGTCATCACCAGAACCAGTGGATACTGATTATGAAACCGATGGTTATGTTGCGACGGTAACCGATGGTGCAGGTCGGATCTGGGCGAGCTGGGTCACGGGTCGTTCTTCGACAAACGGCAGAACAGAAATCTGCGTGGCATATAACCAGGGCACAGGTTGGAGTTCACCTGAGATTATAGATCCTTATATCTACTGGGACTTTTTCCCGGCAATGACCTGTGATACGGCGGGTCGTGCCGTTTTATCCTGGTCGCGTTGTTATGGAAGAAATTATGATGTATTTTTGACTTCGTACGACGGTTCGACCTGGGGTGCGCCTTACCGGGTGAGCAGCCGGGCGACGGATGCGATGCATCCGGCTATGACCGTGGACGGAGATGCACGGCTCTGGGTTACGATGGAGCGCTGGAATCATTTGAACGGTGATATCTATTGTCGGTATAATGAAGGCGGTGCCTGGCAGCCGATGTTCGCGGTGACGATCGATTCGGCGAATGATTATAAACCGGCGATGGCGACCGACAGCACGGGTCGTGCCTGGACCGCCTGGGCGAGTGAACGTTACGGCGACAATCGTAATATCTACGTCAAAAATTACAATCCCGCTTCCGGACACTGGGAAAATCTTCGGAGAATCACCAGTAATCCGGCGCAGGACCAGGATGTCTCTCTCTGTGTGGACGGCAGTGGAACAGTGTGGGTCGCCTGGACCACATGGCGCCACGGCAACAGTGATATCTATGAAAGCCATTATGACGGTTCGACATGGACGCCGCCGCGTCCTGTGAGTACTGACAGCAGCAGCGACGAAGCCTGTGCGCTGGTGGTCGACCGGGACGGTTATGTGTGGTGTATATGGCAGTCAGACAGAACCGGTGACTGGGAGATCGTCGCAAATTACTATAAAGACGGCCAGTGGCAGGAGCTTTCAAATATCAGCAATGATCCGGATATTGATATATTACCCGCTGCGACACTTGATGATTCGGGATACATCTGGGTCCTTTTCCAGAGTTCAAGGGACGGCGACTGGAACATCTATGCAAGCCAATTATTCTCTGATCTGATTGAACCGCAGGTGACGGTGGTGAGTCCCAATGGGGGTGAGGTATGGAATATCGGAGAGTTTGATACAATCCGCTGGACCGCGAGTGATAACTCACAGATTGATTCGATTTCACTATACTATTCCACCAACAACGGAACTGATTGGAATCTTATTGCAAGCGGTGAACCGAATGATTCAGAATACATCTGGCAGGTACCTGCGACGCCTTCAAATGAGTGTCTCGTACGCATCGTCGCTTATGATCCTTTTCCCAATACAGGTGAGGATGTTTCTGATGGAGTCTTTACGATAAATGATGCGGTTCCGCCTGAGGTTGCGGTCTATGCGCCGAACGGCGGTGAAGTCTTTCATCCTGCAGAGGTTGATACGATCCGCTGGTCAGCGACCGATAATATCGGTGTGGATTCGGTTACACTTGAATTTTCCAGTGACAGCGGCGGCACCTGGAGTGTCGTGGCTGCTCCGTCTCCTCAGGATTCTGTATATGAATGGGTTATACCCGGAGTTCATTCAACTGAGTGTCTGATCAGAGTGAGGGCGTATGATGCAAGCGCTAACATGGGCGAGGATATTTCCGATTCCCTGTTCAGTATTATTGATAATCTTCCGCCGGAAGTGACCGTGGCAGTGCCCAATGGAGGTGAAATCTGGTACTGGGATGAAGTCCATACGATAACCTGGAGCTCAGTGGATAATGTCGGCATTGACAGTCTTGATATCGAGCTTTCTCTTGACGGCGGTAATACTTACCCGCTTTTGATCACCCATATTACGGGGAATGATTCTGTTTATGATTGGACGATTCCCGAGACCACTTCTTATGAGTGTTTGATCAGAATCACCGTATACGACGTCGCCGGGCTTTCGACCTTTGATGAAAGCGACAGTCTCTTCACGATCGGTGAACTCGGTGTTGAAGAGTTGATCGGGATTCCTCAGGTCTTCGATTTTATCCTGCTCAATTCCAATCCGTACAGCGGTCAGTTACGAATGAGATTGCAGGTTCCTGAACCGATGTCGGTCAAAGTTGCGGTTTACGATGTTGAGGGTCGTTTTGTCGAAGATGTCGTCAATGGCCGGCTGGCACCCGGTTATCATACAATCTCCTGGAATGATGATGATATACCGTCGGGAATCTATTTCTTGTTCATTAAGACGGAAGAGATCGAAAAGACCGAGAAGATTATAAAGCTGAAATAGGTAAAGATTCAGAAAGTTTTCAGGCCTTTTGCGACAGCAGGGTTTTTATCTCTCTGTATATGTCGGGCTTGGGATGAGGATAGTACCAGGTATAAAAAAGATTGTTGTGGTATAAGGGGTCGACGTTTTTTTCAAAACCTGTTTTTTCAAATTCCCGGGTATGAGGGATGGGTGAGAATTCACAGAGGTGGGGATGCACTTTCAGACTGTGACATAATTTAATCGAATCGATTATTTCCTGATGTTCTTGTTCGGGCATACCATATAAGATATACGTGTGGATCTGCTCCGGAGCGAAACCTGTTTTTTTTAATACCTCGACCGCATCGAGAAATTCTTTAGTGTTGACCTTGCCGCCGGTCTGCTTCTGCACTTCAGGATTGGTCGTTTCCAGACTGAGATAGATTGTTTTGAAGTTCGCCCGGTACATCAATCGGGCGATTTCTTTATCAATGAATCTGCAGTGGAGTCCGTTAGAAGCGTGAAGATTAAAGGTGTACTTCTTTTGGATTATCTTTTCCAGGATGGCGGGGAAGTGTTCGTTGTATAGAAGGGCGTCGTCGAAGAAAGCGATATTATTCGTCTTGCCGTTAAAGTAGTCAAGCTGGGCGATGATGAGTTCTTCCGGCAGTGTTTTGAATTTTTTGCAGAGAATCTTCGTCGCACAGTATGTACAGTCGAACGGGCAACCGCGTGACGTGAGGACGACGCCATAATTCAACCTTTTATATATTGAGAAATCAGGGATGACCGGTGCGGGATGAGATCCAATAGAGGAGTCTATACCTGCTTTCCGAAGCAGCTCCGCGAGTTTTTCTTCGCCGTCTCCTGTTACGATGATATCCGCTCCTGAAAACCGTTTTGCATGTTTTTCACAGAGTGTGGCATAGATCCCGCCGAGGATTATTTTTGTCTTCGGAAATCTTCTTTTGAGTAATCTTATCGCTTCAAAGACACCGGGATACCAATAGGTCATTGCAGAGGTGACGAATATCATATCCGGGGTTGAAAGACTATTGAGTAATTCAATGAAAGACCCATGCGGCATGCCGTATCTTTTATAGTGTCGCGGCACCTCTTTGAATATTTTCGGCTTTGTGACAATTTCGTAGAGATATTTACCCCTGCCGTAAGGGTCGGTTTTTGTTCGGGTCGTATAATACGGGCTCAAGCGGTCCATACAGTCGATAAAGTCAAGTTCAAAACCGTTCTTCTTGAGCAGCGCGGCGATCATAAGAAGGCCGAGTGGTTTATTCCAGAAATCGAACGCCTTAAAATCATATACCCAGGGATTTATGAGCAACGCCCGCATAAGATAATGGTTGTGTTTTTTAAAAAATATTCTGTAAGATTAAATAATCTTCGCCGCTTGAGAGAGGTTGTCGAGGAACAGCTGGAGATATCCTTTTTCCGGTAGAATGCTTGCGAAGAGTTTTGCTATCAGGGGAACGGTTTCTTCAAGATCGAGGCAGTAGTGCATTTTGAGAAAATCTTTACGGAAAGCGGTTATTTTGTCTTTTACATTCACATTCTTTATGATTACGTCGGCGACATACCCGGCGAGCGTATTGAAATGTTCTTCTTTCATCCCAAATCTTGTCATTTCCTGAACGCCCATTCTTATACCGCTTGCTTCAAGAAAACTTTCGTCATCAGGTAATGCCTGGTAATTTGTAATAATATTGTTCTGTTCTAGTCTCAATGCGATTTCGTTACCGCTGCCGTATTTTTTGACCCTGATTACCACCTGATGGGTTTCAGTAAAACCGTCCGCTTCGTCGCCCTCAACATCTATTCCTCTGTCTTTAAGGGCACGGGCATATGCCCGTGCGTTTTTTCTCACCTGTTGTTGATACTCTTCTTTGTAGGTATTCATTTCGTACGCCGCCATAAGCAGACCGAGAAGTGTTCCGAGATGATGATTACTTGTTGATCCAGGGAACGCCCGACTTTTAATATCTATCCACAATTTCGAAAGAGGACTTTCTTTGGTTATCGTCGACGCGATTACACCCCGT
Organism: candidate division WOR-3 bacterium; assembly: GCA_011052815.1. NCBI lineage: Bacteria > Pseudomonadati > Caldifarciminota > Caldifarciminota bacterium. The sequence goes on from DRIG01000010.1 coordinate 22,224, forward strand.
TGAGGGCCGAAGAATGTTTTATGGGTACTGCCGGTCACGATGTCGGCGCCTTCTTTGAACGGTTCCTGAAGGATACCGTAGAGACCGAGTACATGAGCCATATCATACATAATCACGGGTCGTGGATTCCATTCTTTCACTATGTTATAGACAAACGCCACGGGTTCTTTGTGAAGAAACATACTTTTACCGAAGACGATCAGTTCCGGCCTTTCTTTTTCCAGAATTTTTTCGAGTGCCGCCGTATCGGTTTTGTAAAGACAGTCGTTCTTCACCGGAAAATTGATGACCCTTTCTTTGCCGGTCTGCGGGTCTTCTTCTACATAATTGAAGAGGGCACCCATCGGCTGGGAACTGAGATGACCGCCTTTATTGAGGTCATTGTTCATAACCAGTTTGAGTCGTCGGAATGGTTGGTTGGGTTCTCTGCCGCGGTTGATGAATTTTACGACTGCTTTGAAGACGACTTCATTCGCCATCTGTCCGCTGATCGGCCTCAGTTCCACTCTGGGACAATCAAAGTATTGCGCCATCTCTTTTCGTAATTCTTCTTCAACCTCGGAGATGAAACCTATACCCTGATAAAAGTATATTTCTTTGCCTTTCATTGTTCGGTGCTCAGCGTATCTTCCCGCAGGATCAGAGATCTCACATAATTTTACCAGATGACTGGGTGTGGTTTCCGAGGGAATAAGATTTATACACTCGGTCTGACGCCACAGATTATTTTTTTCGATGCGTGCAACTAAATTTTTTATCTTCTCTGATAGTTTAGACACATTGACCTACTGTTTGATAATTATACTACTCTAAAATTGAGTAATGTCAAGCTTTCAGGGAAACGAAGAATGGGTGAAACGGGGAACGGGAGAAACGGAGACGGGAGAAGGGAGATTCTTCGCTTCGTTCAGAATGACAGGAGGAATGGGAGAGACGGGGAAG
>DRIG01000011.1 GCA_011052815.1 candidate division WOR-3 bacterium
CAATAGAGGAGAGTGATCTGTATATAAAAGCAGAGTCTTTACTGTATGATAAAGCTTTTGAAAGGCTCAGACGGACCCGCTGTGAGATTGAAGAATATATTTATAAAAACAGAAGATTCGCTGATTCTTTGACACCGGTCAAATGTGCTGCTCATGCTCCGGAAATTATAAGGAAGATGTGCCGTGCCGCTGAAGAAGCAGGAGTCGGACCGATGGCGGCGGTCGCCGGCGCCGTTGCTGAAGAACTGGCGTATTATTTACACCAGTGTTCTGGAGAGGTGATTGTCGAAAACGGCGGAGACGTTTTCATCATAAACAGACGACCGATGAGGATAGGGATTTACACGGAAGATGATCTTTTGTCAATGAAGCTCGGTCTGGAACTTATGCCTTATCCAGAAGGAATCAGCATCTGTACTTCATCGGGTAGGATCGGTCATTCATTGAGTTTCGGTCGGGCCGATGCAGTCACGGTGCTGGCACCCAGCGGTGCTTATGCCGACGCCGCGGCGACGGCGGTCGCAAATATGATACAATCCGAGGCAGATATCGATGCTGCATTGGACTTTGCACAGAGCAAGAAAGCTATTCTGGGGGTGGTGGTCGTCATCAATAATAAGATCGGAGTAAAGGGAGAAATCATCAAACTCTGTGCACTCGATTAATCAGGGAGTCAGCGGTTCAGATCAGCGCCGCATTTTCTGCACTTTTCAGCTCCGTATTCAACAGGTGCACGGCATTCAGGACAGGACCACCTGAATTTCTGCTCCTTGAGAAAGCATTCTTCGCCGATCTTTTTTAAACGTGTAAGATTTCGTCCGGGCATATCCTTGTAGCGTTTATTCAATTTCTGGAATATGTCGCATTGTTCGGTTAATGCACATTCATAACAGTATTGATAATGATTGCGGTCCAGGCACTGCACAATCTTACAGTCGCCGCTCCATTTATCTTTCGAAGTACTCTGACATCCCGAACATCGGATCTGTTCCGGTGCACACCTGAAGTATTTTGCCATACCTTTCAATTTTTCTTCGTCTTTATCGATCCAGGCGCGATAGATGTCACAGGCGCCGCAGTAGAGTCCGCATCTGCCGATCAAATCGCACTGCGTTTTATCCGGCATCTCTTCTTCCTTTTTTAATCTTTTTTATTATGAGATTTATGGTATTACGCACGCGTTTCGTCGTATCCTTGAATTCCTGGTAAAGCAGGTCCTGATTTTTATAGCCCATGATTTCAGCGGCTGTTTCCAGCGCTTCTGGAATGATTGTATCGGATGCGGCTGAGGTAAGGCGATAGACATTTCTCAAATGGTTAAGAAACGAGAACGCCTCAGCGAGTTTTGTCAATTCGGCGGCCAGATTTTTTTGTTTGTCAATGATGATTTTAAACAGTTTCGAGTTGACCGGTTCCTTTAACTCGAATTCGGCTTTCATGATCAACATCATCATTTCAATGTCCCTTAATCCACCAGGACCTTCTTTTATGTCATTATTGATATCAGATGCTTTTTCTTCGTTGACACTGTGCCGGGAATTTATTTCTTCGATCATCTGATTAATATACTCTCTTTTCATTTTAAAGATATGTGGTTTTATAATCTTCTTCATAAATTCTTCTTCAAAACGATGTGAACCGACGATCAGACGTGCACCGAGTATCTGTGATTTTTCAATGAAGATGTCAGCCCGTTTTTCACTCAATAACTTTTTTACTTCATCGAGAAGGATCACGAATCTTCCGAAATAATCCGTGAACCTGTGATGAGGAATCGTGCTTCTCTTTATGATTTCATTATTCATCTTGCTGATTATTTTATTGCAGTAATCAAGCATCTCCGGGTTGTCGGAATTGAGCAGGACGATAATATCATAGTCATCATCATATGCCTGTTCCCGGGCGTGGCCTCCGGCGGCGAAGATCGCCAGGAGGTCATCGGTTATTATCCTTCTGGTATACTGTCTGTCGATCTCCATACGACATATATCAAAGAGGGTATGAATATACCTGTCTGAAAACTGGGTAAATTCAGAATTTATCTCTTCAACCGTACCGCCTGATAAAGTCTTTATGCCGACCCGTATAAATTCGCAGTCATAATAGTCACCCAATTTTTCTTTCCTGGCTTTGAAGGTGCGCATTGAGTCGATATCACTGTAGAGCCCGTCGGCGAACTCCCTCAGCCGTTCAGGAACTTTTATGATATTGATCAATTTCGGGTATTTATCCAGTATTCTCAGGAAGATTCTTTTGAAAAAGACGCTGCTTGAGAGGTGCATTGAGATAAGATTTCTTAAGTCGCCGATGATTTTATCAACATCCTTTTCATAGATCTTTTTCTGGAAAATCTGAAGATAGAACTTCAGCTCTTTCTCTTCATTCAAGGAAAAATAGTTGTTTATCAAATTAGGAAAACGATTGAACACATACGCGATATTTCGGGTAAAATCTGGAACCTCATCTATATTTTTCATCAAGTATTCATTTAATTCCTTGAAGATTAAAAAACTCTTCTTGTTTTCACCGAGAATGGTCAGGAGATTGATGAGTGAATAAAGATTATATTTAAACCATTCGATATATTCTTTTATCACAAAATTTCTCTTTTCAGACGGCAGGGAGTCAAAGTCGCGCACGAACTTTTCAAGCAGTTCGTTTGTCCTGAGGTTGTCGAGGATATCATTCCAGAAAGATGTCCCTCTGAAGAAGCGGAATTTCTGGATAAAGTCCTCAGCCAGGTTTCCCCGGTATCGGATATCAAATATATGCGAGAATATCGAGTGTTTCGTGAGGTGATCGGTTATATCATTGATTAAAACAGGAATGACGTTTCGGATGTTCTGGATATGTTCATAATAGTGCATCAAGAGATGTTCTTCTGCACGGCAGGTTCCGAAATCCTGGTATCCGATTATCTTCGCGACTCTGCGGATATTTTCAAAAGCGGTGTCATCGAGGAGGATTTCTTCATCCTGTGTTACAAAGAGCTGGTAGAGATATCTGAAGATTTCAAAGAACGTGAGTGATCTTTCAAGGGCGTTATATTCCCGTTTTCTTCGGGGGTTTGCTTTTTTTAGTTGTTCGATGATATCCCAGGTGTTGACTTCCTTGATATTGAAGATCGTTTTTTGGGCGCAGATGATGTTCTTTATAATGCGTAAGCCGTCTTCTTTAAAGTTGATTGAATTAGAACTTATAGGTTTTTCAAGCAGTTGGTAGACATCACCGAGTATTCCTCTCAGATACCCCTCATGATAGCGGTTGTCAGCGGACGGGTGGAAAAAATAGCGGTTGATTATCTCCTTCTGATATTTTTCAAACAACTTTTTACTGCCGGTGATCACTGCGGCGCTCAGCATTTCATTGATTATTACATAATCGCTGATCTCTTCGGTCAGAACCTTTTTGTATTCTTTAATCGAGGCGGAATAGAGATGGTCTCCGATGTGCTCTGACAGGTGAAAATGGAAAGAGACGGCGAATCTGAACATCTCCTGACTTATACGGGCGATCGCCCGGTTGAACCTTGCACGGTTCTTTTTGCAGTCGTCGATGATCCCTACATCTATATCGTCCTGATCAGACTTGGTACCCACGCTGAGAATTACAAATTCAGGGGATCTGTCCGTATCGAGAAAGATTTCAAGGAGTTTCACAATATAATGGGTTATGAGTCTGCGGAAGTTGTCACCTACATTCCTCATAAATTTTCTGTATACAAATAATTTATCCGCGTCGGTTTCAATCATATCCATTCTTAACTGGTCTATCGCCTGATGATTGAAGTGCAGGAACTGGAGGGCGAAGAACGTTCCAATGAGATCTAATTTCTCTCTCGTCGTCCTGCCGACACCGGCGACGATCTTCAGATCGGCTTCAAAATCATAAGCCGGATGCAGAATATGTACTGCATCACGTTTTTTATTTTCTTCCAATCTCTGGATAAGGGTGTTGAGGTGCTTGCTTACGGCCTGGATGTATTTGTTGTAGTGATTGCCGAACTCAGAAGCTTTTTCTTTTAAGGATGTTACAAGGTCTTTCATTTTTGTCCCAATTTTTTCAATACTTCATCTGATATCTTGATCTGTTCATAACCGAGTTCCGGCGCCAGGGAAAGAATTTTGAAGAACTTCTTTTTAAAGGTCTGTTCTTTTTCGAAAAAAGCCGCCTTCCTGAAGACATATCGCCAGAATTTTTCGTTGTTTTTTTCTTTTTGATATATCGCAAAGATGTGTCTGATGTCGACACTGAATTCTACTTTTAATTCGATATCCCTTGCTGTACGCGGAGAAGTGATCTTGTCGATGATGATATCCCAGGGATTTGCAAGATAAATGTCAATGCGAAATTCTCTGTTGTTGAACAGAACAGATTCCCGATAGAATTTCAGGTTTTCCTTTTTCCATGTGTAAAATTCAAAGTATCTTCTTTCTTTTATGATATAATCAACATTGAACCATGTCTTATTGAATGACCAGGCGGTATGAAGACTGGAAATATTTTTATTGACCATCAAATGTTCGTCATAATCGACTATCCGCAGGGAGTCTGGCTTCGGTTCTGAGATGAATTCCTGCAGGGATTGTCGGTCTTTAAATAAAAGATCGATGTCCCAGTAAACCTTATAATTGAGATAACCATTGATAAGGAGGGGGAGAGCACCGATGATGATGAAATTGAGTTCTTTTTTATCCTGCAGTAAAGAGAGTTCTTCGAGAATCTGAAGCAATACTTTCTGCCTCTTTTTGCTTACATAATTAATCCATTCAGGAGACATCTCAGCGCCTGAACCAGCGTGGCTTTCTATTTTAATGTCCGGCCCTTTTCGAGGCCGATACGAAATGCCTTGAGGTTTATTTCTTCGGTACCTTTCGGTACGCGGGAGAGAATCGCGGATTCAACCGCCTCCCTGGAAACAATACCAGTGTATTCGGTAATTATGCCGAGGGCGACGATATTCGCCACCAGCGCCTTACCGACCTCCTTTTCGGCGATCTCGGTGATCGGTAAAGAATAGACCTTGAATTTTCCTTCGGGTTTTTTTGATACATAACCTGAATCTACAAGTAAAACACCGTTCTCTTTTACATCTTTATAATATTTATCGCATGCCTCCTGGGTGAAGCAGAGAAGCAGATCGATGTTCACGGCTTTGGGATAATCTATTTCTTCGTCAGAGATGATGACTTCGGAACGGCTGGAGCCACCCCTTGCTTCAGGTCCGTAGGATTGACTCTGGGTGGCGTTCTTGCCGTCGTAGATCGCCGCCGCCTCGGCAAGAATCTTACCCGCCAGTATCAGACCCTGACCTCCAGAGCCGCTCAACCTCAACTCATATCTAAAACTCACGATAACCTCCTGATTTAGTATTTTTTCACTCTTTTGATTAATTTATAATACTCTTCACAAAATTCCGGGCGCTCCTGGTCTTTGAGCACACCGATGATGATTTTATCCTTATGCTCTTCTCTGGAATCTTTTCTTGCGGTATTGACCGGGATACTGTTCTCCTTGAACCATTTCATTATATCAACGGCGGTGCCGAGTCTATTGGGGCGTGCATAATACGTCGGACAAGGAGAGAGGACTTCGATCAATGAAAATCCTTTTTTCAGCAGACCTCTCTGGATGTATTTATCCAGTTGAACCGCATGATAGCAGGTACTGCGGGCGACAAAAGATGCGCCGGCGGCAATCGCCAGTCCGGAGATGTCGAAAGAGGGCTCCATTGAGCCATAAGGTGCGGTACTGCCTTTTTTTCCGAACGGCGTTGTGGGCGAAGCTTGCCCTCCGGTCATTCCGTAGATGAAATTATTATAGATGATTACGGTGAGGTCGAGGTTCCGCCGTGCAGCATGAATAAAATGGTTGCCGCCGATCGCCGTGGCGTCGCCGTCTCCGCTGACCACGATGATATTCAATTCCGGCTTGGCAAGTTTCAATCCTGTGGCAAAGGCGATGGCTCTGCCGTGCGTGGTGTGGAGTGTATTGAAGTCCACATAACCAGGTGTTCTTGAAGAACATCCGATTCCAGAGACAAGGGCTATTTTATCCTTGGGGATCTTGCAGCGGTCGATCGCCCGGAGAATGGCTTTCAGAATTATACCGCAGCCGCATCCAGTGCACCATATATGAGGAAACTTATCAAGCCTCAGGTACTTTTCATAAGGGAACATTTTTTATTTTCTCCAAAATCTCATCGGGCGTGATCAGCATTCCATCCACCCGATTGATTTTTAACACATCACAATCTGCCGCACAGGAAACTTCATGGGCGGTCTGCCCCAGATTCATTTCAGGGACAATGAACGCCTTGACGCGTTGAGAGATTTTCGAAAGTGCTTCATAGGGAAAGGGCCAGAGTACGAGTATCTGGAAAACGCCCACTTTGATACCTGCGGCGCGTGCCAGACGCATCGCCCGGTATGCGGACCGGGCACTTGAGCCGTATGCCACAATACAGATATCCGCGTCATCAAGGGAATTTTCTTTGAATTCGATGATTTTTTCACGATTGTTTTCAATCTTGCGGTTAAGACGCCTGTAGAGTGCATCCGCTTTCACCGGGTCGTTTGTGGGAAAGCCGGTTTCGTCATGGCTCAATCCCGTGACATTATAGCGATAACCGATTCCGAAATCGGCGAATCGGGGGACGTCTGAATCCACTGCTCTATAGGGGAGATAATCTTCGGGTTTTTCTTCTGTTCGTTCACGTTCGATAATCTTTATTTCGTCTTTTTCAGGATAGATGATTTTCTCATTGATGTGGGCGATGATTTCATCGATCAAGAGAATGACCGGCACCCGGTATTTCTCTGATAGATTGAATGCCTTTATGGTCCAGTCATAGACTTCACGCACTGTGGAGGGAGTCACCACGATGACGGGATGGTCGCCGTGGGTGCCCCAGCGTGTCTGCATGGTATCCGCCTGTGCCGGATGAGTGGGCAGGCCCGTACTCGGACCGCCCCTCTGGACATTGACGACGACACAGGGTACTTCCGCCATTGCGGCGTAGCCGATGTTCTCCTGCATCAGAGAAAACCCCGGTCCGCTGGTTGCGGTCATTGATTTCACACCTGCCAGGGATGCTCCGATGATAGCCGCCATCGAGGCGATTTCATCCTCCATTTGAATGAAGACGCCGCCGTACTGGGGTAATTTAAGAGAGAGGATTTCAGCAATTTCCGAGGAAGGGGTGATCGGATACCCTGCAAAGAAACGCATACCCGCGACCAATGCCGCTTCAGCACATACTTCGTTCCCGGTGGCTAATCTTGCTTTTTGTTCACTCATCATTATCTTCTTTCTTTAAAACTTTTATCGCAAAATCCGGACAGTAAATTTCACATAACTGACAGCCGGTGCAGGCGTCGAGATTTGCGACTTTTGCTTTGGCTCCTTCCATTGTCAGAACATCTTTGGGGCAGAAGGCGACGCATATCTCACAACCTTTACACCAGCTTTCTTTGATTTCAATGATAAAACGACGGGTCTTTACTGCCATGCATCCCTATTATAGCCATAAATCACGGTTCGTCAAGCAGTTGAACCGTAGAACTTTCTGGGATACAACGGCGGTTCGTGATTTTTTATTCTTTATTTAAACCGCCGGAGGGTTTGCCTTTGATTCTATAAACAGAATTTACTTGTGCTGTGAATCAACCACTACAGATTCAGACCAAGAAAATGGTTGAGGAATTCCCTGATGAATATCACCGCCGGCACTGCAAGAATGACCCCCCAGAAACCAAGCATCATACCGCCGAGAATCAATACTATCATCACCACAACCGGATGGAGTTTCGAGGATCTTCCGATAATGAGCGGTCCCAGGAAGAAGTTTTCCAGAAGCTGTTCTCCGATGTAGACGGAAGCGATCTTGATGAGATTCAACAGCGGCGAGGGACTTGTAAGTCCGATGAGAATCGCCGGAAGGAAACTCAAGATATAGCCGATATTGGGAATAAGATTACACAGGCCGGCGATCACGCCCAGGAGCAGATAATATTTAATTCCGAGAATCCATAAGGAAAATCCTACGATGAATCCTACGATGAACATAAGGAGCAGTGTTCCTCTGAAGAAGCGAGCCAGAGAGACATTCAATTTATTGATGAATGCATCGACCTTTTTTCTTTCTTTCAGGCCGAAGAGATTTCTGAACCATTCGGTTATTTCTTCTCTGTCAGACAGGAAAAGATAGGCAGAGAGCGGGATAAAGACGAAGTTGTAGATGATCATAATTATACTTCCGATACCTCTGCCGATCTGCCCGATGGTCTTGAAGACTCCGGCGATTACATTGCTGAGATGGGTGGTGATTGTGTTCGCGATGATATTGGGGTCGACGTCGATCCCCAGCTCAATCAATTTATCGATTACGGTTCCGGAATAAAGCTGGATCTGCTGAATTGCATAAGGGATTTTATTGATCAGGACCTGGAGTTCATTGATCAACCCTGATATTATCAGGGTGATGAGCAGAGGGATGACCGCGACGATCGGTAGAAGGAATACGAGGATTGCAATGACTCTCGGGACTTTTCTTCTTTCCAGGAAATCGACCATAGGTGTAAGGATATAAGCAAGACCAAGACCAATAATGAACGGCACCAGGATTGAAGAATAATGGAGAAGGAAATAGAAGAGAAAGAGTAAAATAGTGAGGAGGAATACAGGCCGTACGTTTTTATCGCGTCTGAACGGCCAGAGTACGGTCAGGACAAGAAGCAGAAGCCAGATCGGTGAGAATGTTTTTGAGAGGATTATGAATCCTGCAATGAGCACGATGGTTATGTAGAAGACTACTTTCTGCATCTGAAAATTATATCTACTATCATTACAAAATCAAGCCTTGACTTTAAAGGTCGATTGTGTACAATAGGGTATGAAATCAACATTAAAACATCTAAAATATGCAACTCTGCTTCTCTTTGTAATCCTTGCAGGTCTTTCCTGTGAGGATCAGGTTTTATTCACGGTTGATGGAGAGACTTATACAATCGCTGATTTTAAAGAGAATTTTCAGTTTACCCCGACAGAAGATTCCTTACAGCGGCTGAAAAAGATAGATGAATTCATAAATCAGATGCTGGCGGTGCATGAGGCGCGTGAACGTGGATATGACGAGGATGCCATTGTCAAGACCGCCTTTGAGACCCATAAGAAAGATATCATTATGCGCAATTATTATGAAACGAGTGTGATGAGTAAGGTGCATGTTTCAGAATCAGAGATCAGGGATGTCTATAATAAAATCATAGACCATTATCATCTGGCGCAGATCGTCGTCACTTCCGATTCTCTGGCACAGTATATAGAGAGTGAACTGGAAAAAGGTGTATTATTTGATTCTCTTTTGAAATTTTCGCTTGATACCCTGACAGAAAACGGTGACATCGGTACTTTCTCCGTGATGTCACTGCCGCCGCAGATACTTGAAGCAGTTGAAAAAACACCGGTTGGGGGAACGACGAAAGCGGTTAGTTTCGGAGAATACTTCTATATCCTGAAAGTGCTCGAACATAAAAAAGCCGATTCTCCGAAGTATAAAGATGTAAAGGAGAACATCCGTAATACGCTCAGCCGGGATAAGGCGATGGAGATTGCAGATGAGTTCATTCAGAAGCTGATTGATGATGCGAAGATCGAATATAATCAGGAAGGACTCGACGCATTATTGAAACCCGATTCCCTGATAACGAAAGAAGACCTGAAAAAATGGGTGGTCAAAAAATATGACACCGCTTATGTTTATGTAGGATCAATCAGAGAGGCGATTCAGAACCAGTATAAAAAATCGTTTATTGAGCCGCAGAAGTTGATAGAACGTCAATTGATCCCGGACCTCATCTATGATAAGGCGCTGACGGTCAATTTCGACAAGAAACTCGAGATTAAAGATAAACTGCGTAAAGCACTGGATTTTCTGATGTATCAGAAATTCTATTCAGATGAAGTTCTGGAAAAGGTCCAGATAGATTCCATGGAAGTGGTCAATTACTACAAGACTCATAAAGACGATTATCAGGATAAAACACTGGAGGAAGTTTTTAGTGTGGTGAAGGCGAGGGTGCGTGAGGCGAAGATAGACACCTTACGCAGTAAAGTGTTTCAATCACTGCGGGATAAGTATAATCCCGTAATCAACCAAACAGTTGTAGCGAAATTACTGAAGGAGGAATAGTGAAGAAATTGATTTTTCCGATAGTGATCGGTCTTTTTTTCTTCTGTGCGCAGCAGGCAGAGGATGTCCTGGTGAGGGTGGACGGGTCGGTATTGACCAAGGCGGATTTTGAAAAGTATATCACTGAGGCGGATTACAGTAAAGTCCCGGAAGAACAGATCCGGCAATTCTGCGAAAAATGGGCGGATCAGGAAATTCTATACCTCGAAGCCAAAAAACAGGGGATTGACAAAGAGGATTCGATCAGATTGGTGCTGAAGGAGTATGAAAAGAATCTTTTGGCGATGGATCTGGTACGCAGGGAATTCAGCGGTACCACCGTGGATGAGAATGAAATCAAGGCGTATTTTAATGAACACGAGAAGGAATTTTTGTATGCCGTAAAATTAGGTCAGATCGTCCTGCCTGATATCGAGACCGCCCGTATGACTCTTCAGGAGATAAAAGCGGGTGCCGATTTCTTCAAACTTGCCAAGGAGCGTTCTTTGACCCGTTTTGAAAATCCTGAGGATCCGAAGGTGGTTACCGACTACCTACCCAGGGGTACGCTCGGTGATTTCGGGATTGAAGAGACTATATTCAATATGAAGCGCGGTGAAATTTCAGATGTTATTCCCTATGTACAGGGCACATATCTTCTTGTAAAGATGATCGACAAGAAAAAGATGAAATCCAAAGCTGATTATGATGCATATAAAGGAGCGATATACAACTATCTTCTCGCCAAGAAATATCAGGATTTCCTATCACATTATGTCGACAGTCTGAAAACCCAGTACAAGGTTACGATTGACCTTTCGGTATTAAAAGAGAAGAATTAATTTTTACGGTATATTGAAAAGACCGTAGCACTCATGATGTTGATTATACTTTTTGCATTGTTAACCGCTCACGCAGATCAGGTTGCGGCGTATGTCGGAGATGATGTGATACTCGAGAGTGAGGTCATGGAGAAGATGTATTTTCTCGCCAATGACCCCAGAATTCGCGAAATGTTCCAGGAGCCGGAAGAACTGCGTGAATATGTTCTGGATGAACTCATATCGCAAAGACTGGTATTGATCGAGGCGGAGCAGGAATCGATTGCTGTAAGTACCCGTGAAATCAACGAAGCCGTTGAATGGCAGATCGAAAAGGTGAAGGAGCAGTATCCTTCAGAAGCCGATTTTTTCAAAGCCCTGGAAAAACAGGGGTTGACCGTTGATGATTTAAGACGGAATTATGAACGTTCAGCCAAGACTCAGCTGACGATGGAGCGGCTCATTCAAAAGAAATTTTCCGATATCACCATTTCGCCGATTGCGGTGAAGAGATTTTATGAGGAGCATAAAGACAGTATCGCGGTGCGGCCCGGCCGTGTGAAGCTGTCCCATATTCTTCTTGTCATCAGACCGAGTGAGGATGCTTTAAAAAAAGGATTCAATAAAGCTCTAGATGTTTATAAACTGCTTCTTGCAGGTGGAGACTTCAGTGTTCTGGCAGAGGAATTTTCCGACGACGAGAATTCAAAATACAAAGGCGGCATGCTCGGAAAGATAAAAAAAGGGGAGACCCTCGAAGAGTTTGAGGCAGCTGTATTTGATTTAAAACCAGGTGTTGTATCCCAACCTATACCGACAAGGTTTGGATATCATATCGTTGAGGTGCTGAATAAAGGAAAAGACTGGGTTCTGGCACGGCAGATTCTGATAAAGGTCGGCATCACCCGGGCGGATACACTCCGCTATCAAAGACTGGGTGAGAGGCTCTGCGAACTGGTGAGGCAAGGGGTGGATTTTGACAGTCTGGCAAAGGAATATTCCAATGCAGCGGAGATTGATATTGGAGAGTTTTATGTTAATCAACTTTCGCCGCCGCTTGATTCGATTGTGGAAAACCTGCAGGAGGGTGAGCTGAGTCAACCGATATTGACACCGATCGGTTATCACCTGATCTACCTCAAAGAAAAAATTCCGGGTAAGACCCTGACATTTGAAGATATGCGTGAGTATATAATGAAGTATCTTCAGGATCAGGAACTTCAGAAGCGTTTCGCAAAATTGATTGATGAGCTGAAAGAAAAAGTCTTCGTCAAAAAGTTTTTGAATCTTTCACAAAAAGAATAATTGGGGTCGAATCTTTACTTTATAGATAACTTCATAGATCTCTCAAATATATGATTACGTTCATCCTGTGTTTGTTCCAGTGGCAGCAGTCTGTGTCATACAGGATAGATGCATATCTGGATACTGCGGACCATTCCCTCAGGGGGGTGGAATATCTCATCTATTATAATAATTCACCGTATCGTCTTGATACGCTGTATATCCATTTATATCCGAATGCCTACAAGGATGAGAATACCGTTTTTATGAAAGAGATGAAGCAATTGAGTCCTCACGACTATGAAAAATTGAAGAAGAAAGAACGAGGATATATAGATATTGATTGCGTTCTGATTAATGGGGACAGTGCCAGCTTTTTGATCGACGGTACACTCTTGACGATTCCCCTGTTTACTCCGTTGAATCCACACGATTCTTTGGTTCTGAAGCTCGACTTTTATTTAAAGATTCCTCAACAGATTTCACGTCTCGGGTATCAAAATGACCATTATGAGATGACGCAGTGGTATCCCAAGATGTGTGTTTTCGACCGAAGCGGCTGGCATTGTGATACTTATCATGCTATTGGAGAGTTCTATGGAGAATACGCCACTTTTGATGTGGAGATCGACCTGCCGGCCGGTTATGTCGTGGCGGCAACCGGCGAGAGGATTACACCGGGTGACCGGCAGTTCATTGATTCACTGATAATCAGTAAAAGAAAGCCGCATCTCGGTGAAAGGAAGAAGGTGAGATTTCTCGCCAGGGATGTTCATGATTTCGCCTGGGTCTGCGATCCCGAGTTTCTGGTGGAAAGATATAATGTCGACGGCATCGATATTTATATCTTTTTTCTGAAAGAACATGAAAAGGATTGGTACAGCGCCGGTCTTTACGCGGTTGATGCTGTCGAGCGATATAATCGATGGTATGGAAAGTATCCTTATAAGAATTTGAGTGTCGTTGAGGGATATTTCGGAGGAGGTATGGAATATCCCAATCTTGTGCTTATCGGGCACAAAGAAAATCGTTTTGTCCGTTCGTTCGAAATTGTGATCGTCCATGAAATAGCGCATCAGTGGTTTTACGGAATCCTGGGATCCAATGAGATGGATGAGGCCTGGTTGGATGAGGGATTCACCACTTTTACCGAATTGAGGTATCTGGAAGATAAATACGGTAAAGACGGTTCCATAATCAAGAGCTCTTTGATTCCGCCTTTAACAAGAAGATATTTCCACAAGTTGATATATTATATAAGCCAGTCCAATGCCATCGAAAAATCTATTATTACACCCGCTTATGATTATCTGGATGTCCCTCTTGCTTATGCCAACGCCGCATATTCAAAGCCCGCTCTTTTTTTGTACAATCTTCAAGGAATCATCGGTGGAAAGACATTCGATAAGATTTTAAAAAGATACTGTAAAGAATACAGATTCAAACATCCGACAAGCAGTGATTTCCTTAGAATATGCCAGGAAGAAACGGGCAGAGATTTTGAACCTCTGTTTTCAGGATTTTTGACCACCACTTACTTTTGTGACTGGGCGGTTAAGAAAGTTACAGCCAATACCGTTGAGATTGAAAACAGAGGAGCCATTCAGTCACCTGTGGATGTTTTTGTTGAAACAGAAGCCGGCGAAGATATTTTCAGAATCGATACCGAGGAAAAGATTTATACGATCACCCTTCCCACGGAACGAGGGAGAATAAAGAAGGTGGTCATTGATCCTGATGGTTATTCCCTTGAACCGAACCACTGGAATAATTATTATCCTCCACGGATTCAATTGAAACCTTTTTTCGCTTTACCGTCTTTTGACGCTTACCAGATTATATTTCTTCCGTATTTATGGTACGGCAGTGACGACGGTTTTATTCCGGGTTTGTATCTTTTCGGCGGCCGATTTATTGATTATGATTTTTTGAAAGGAGAACATCAATGGCTGGCAGGATGTACATACGGATTGAAGAGTAAAAACTTTTATCCCACATTCAAGTACCAGACACCTGTTTTCTTCAAACGGGGAAAGAGGGTGCGGTTGAAATTGCAAGGTTCAAAACCCAATGGTATGGATAAATTAGAGGCGGGGTTTGTTACAAATCTCGGTCTTCCGTATTCTTCAACACCGCAGATAGAGATCAAGAATATGTTTTCATATACCTACCTTTATTCTTATATCGCGGTCGACTCCAATGATTGGGATACAGGGAAGAATTTTATTTTTGATAATTCCTTAGAGTTCGAATATCGGAACTGGCGTATAAATATCGGTGCAGCGGTTGCTCGACAAATTTACGGCGGAGAGTGGTCTTATCTGCGTACGACTTTGGAAATCGAAAAGAAAACGGCGATATTTATTCCTTTTAAGATACGGATCTTCGCCGGCAGGGTATTCGGTGATGCTCCGATGCAGGAACGGTTGTTTTTAAGCGGGGCTTTGCATATCAGTATGCTTGCTGATTTACTTTTCAGCCAGAGCGGATATTTTTCACCCCAGGAGCATATCCATATCTCCGGCGACGGAAATATGCGGGGTTATCAGACCATGCACATCAAATCGAATGAGCTCTATTGTTTGAATCTTGAATTTCCCTTTGATTATCCGATAAGAGTATTTGCTGATTTCGGTTACTACGGAGAATTCGCTTTTGATGTCGGCGCTTCACTTGTTCTCGGACCGGTCTCTTTTAATCTACCTTTTTATATCTTGAGTGATGAGGAGTGGAAGATCCGCTGGTCTATTGGTTTTTAACAGGATGATTCTATGGAGAGATTAAAGGATTTCATTCTCGGGGATCGGCATATCCAGACGCTCAAGGAGTTCTCCGGACAGAAAGATTTCTATCTGGTAGGCGGAACGATCAGGGACATCCTGCTCGGTGTCGAACCCAGGGACTACGACTTTGCAGTTTCAGGTTCGGGCATTAAGTTCGCACGTTCTTTTGCCAGGAAGATAAAGGGTGCTTTTGTGTTGTTGAGTGAGGCGGATGATGAAGCGCGGGTTGTGAAGGATGATTTTATCTACGATTTCATAGGACTGATTGATAATGATATCACTGAAGACCTCAGAAGGCGGGATTTCACCGTTAATTCAATGGCGATCAATTGCCGTACACTTGAATTTTTCGACCCCTTCGGCGGATTCAAGGATTTAAAGAAGGGAATTCTCCGACC
Organism: candidate division WOR-3 bacterium; assembly: GCA_011052815.1. Classification (NCBI taxonomy): domain Bacteria; kingdom Pseudomonadati; phylum Caldifarciminota; species Caldifarciminota bacterium. The sequence continues at coordinate 15,458 of DRIG01000011.1, forward strand.
CACTTCAGAGAATTCATTGACAGATGATCCTTTGAGGGTTTTGAGGGGATTTCGTTTTTCCCTGGAACTGGGTTTTAAACTGGATCGAAGTTTTTTCAAGCTGGCGAAAGCCGTAGATTTGAAGGGAGTGGCGGCTGAGCGTATCGGATACGAATTGCTGAGGATAATGGGAGCGCCCGCTTCCTACAAAGAGATTCTCAAGATGAACGAACTGGGACTCTTTTTACAGATCTTTCCCGAGGCGAGAAAGATCATGGAAGACGATTATTTATGGGGGCATTCACTCGGTACATATCAGGCATTGGAAAAACTCCTCCAGCAGGGTTTTTTCAGAAAGATTGAGCCGGAATTTTCCACTTATTTTGCGGTCGAAAAGCGGATACCTCTTTTGAAAATCGCCGCTCTATTTCACGATGTCGCCAAACCCGATACATTCTTGTTGAAAGAAGGGGAAGTGCATTTTTACGGGCATGACACCAAAGGAGCAAAGATCGTTAAGACCCTGGGTTACAAACGCCTGAAATTACCACGCAGCGACGTCAAAATGATCAGCCGTCTGGTGAAAGAACATATGAGACTCCATTTACTGGCGACGAATCAGGAACTCACTGACCGGGCGATCCGCAGGTTTTTTCGGGATCTTGAAGATGACTGGTTCGGTGCAATGATGATCGCCTGGGCCGACGGCTATGCCACAGCCGGCTGGACACGCCATCTTGAGGAGGTCTTTATGAGAATGATAGCACTTAAGAGAAAAGATGATGCCGAACCAAAAGTCGAGCGGTTGATAAACGGTTATGATTTAATCGCACTGGGACTGGAACCGGGGCCCAAATTCAAAATTATCCTGCAGGAGCTGTTTGATCTTCAGCTTGAAGGTAAAATAAAGAGCAAAGAAGAGGGATTGAAGATCGCCCTCGAAATTGAAAAGAGGTTGTGATTCGGTTCTTTGTATCTTGACACCCTTTTCAAGACATTTATAATATAAAAGGAGGTATGAAATGGATCAGGTCCTTAAGTTGATTTTCAATCTCAACCTCTTCGTCGTCGTAATCGTCGTTTTGATAATAATCTTTGCATTCTTTTTAATCAAAAATCGGATACGGCGTATAAAAAAGAGATGATTGATTTACTGCTGTTTACGCTTTTGACACAACCCGTTGGTATTCATCAAATAGAGTATTACAATTATATAGATAATGCAGTCTTTTCTTCGATAAGTCAGAGACCGCAGGAATATATTCCTCTACAGACCCGCATCAACGGGATGATGAAAAAATATTATGGTTACTGTCCCTATTGGATTGACACAACCTGTTATCAGCATTTTCAGATGGAACTGTTGACCCACGTTGCGTATTTTTCCGTAGAGATAGATCCTTCAACAGGAGAGTTGGGCGATATCCCCAATCAAGACAGGTTCTTTATAATTCGTGATCTTGCACATAATCACGGAACAGCAGTACATATGACCTTTATTATTTTCGGCAGTTCCAATGTGACGACTTTTCTCAATAACGATACCGCACGACAGAATGCAATTTTCAGTATGAGTGAATTTCTCACGAATTACGGAATCGAGGGAGTGAACATAGATTTTGAATTCGTTCTCGGTTCAGTACGGGACAGCTTCAACCTGTTTATCCATAACCTCTATCAGGCGATGATCGGTCATCCAGGCGGCAGGAAGGAACTCTACATCGCTTCGATCGCTGTTCCTGAGTGGTATCCGGGTTATGATGTGGCATATCTTGCGGATAACTGCGACGGATTATTCATCATGGCATATGATTTTCACTGGAGCGGTGCTTCAATCGCCGGTCCGGTTTCACCGTGTGTTCCTTCCTCTTTTTGGGGGCAATATTGTGCTGCAAAATCGATAGGGAGTTACAAGGAATGCGGTGCAGATGCCTCGAAGCTCATTCTCGGTGTTCCTTATTACGGATATGACTGGCCGACTGAATCGGGTGATATCGGAAGTAATACGACGGGAAGCGGTGTTGCTGTGAGCTATTATTCCGCTTTTCAGAACGCGAATACATACGGCAGATTGTGGGATGAAAATTCCCTGACACCCTGGTACCGTTATTATACTACGGGATGGCATCAATGCTGGTATGATGATTCAGTATCGCTCGATATAAAATTCGGAATGGTGAATGATTCCATGATCGCCGGTGCAGGTTGCTGGGCACTGGGATATGACCGCGACTATGACCACCTCTGGAATACGGTCCGCAGAAATTTCTGGGATTCTTTATATGTCGCAGAAAAAGAAAACTCATTCTGTCCGACCGGTGTTTTTTTCCGAACCATCTTTTCACGGGAACTGGAGATTTCACTCAAGAATTCTTTTCAGCCGTATCGAATTACCGTTTATGATATTACGGGCAGAAGAATGAGTGAGGAATATACAGGAGGCGGTTCAATAAGAGTCGGTAGTGGATTGAAACCGGGGGTGTACATTCTTTTTATAAACGACGGCGTTGTCGAATACAGATATAAAATTATAAAACTCCAGAACTGAATTTTTTCTGAAAAGATATATTGACTTAATCGTTTTTTTAATTATTATTGTACCATGGCAGAGAAGAAAAGAGTCTTCAGTGGTATTCAACCTTCAGGCAGGTTGCACCTCGGTAATTATGTCGGAGCCATCCGCAACTGGATTCCAATGCAGGATGAATATTTCTGCATATACGGAATCGTCGATTACCATGCTATGACCGTCCATTTCAACCCGAAAGAGATGGAAGATAGGATATTCAATGCAGCCGTTGATTACCTCGCTGCAGGGCTTGATCCAGGAAAGAGTATTTTAATGGTGCAGTCGACCGTCTCTGAACATACCGAGCTTGCGTGGATATTGAATACAATCACGCCGATCGGCTGGTTGTCACGGGTTCCGACATTCAAAGAAAAGCGGAAGGCGAATCCCGATTATGTTCACATGGGATTATTCGACTATCCGGTGTTGATGGCCGCCGACATTATTCTATACAAGGCAGAGGTCGTGCCGGTCGGTGATGATCAGGTACCCCATATAGAACTTACCAGAGAGATAGTAAGGAAATTTAATTCATATTTCGGTGAAACTTTTCCAGAACCAGAAGCCAAACTCGGTGACATCCCGCGTATTTTAGGGCTCGATGGTGTAAACAAGATGAGCAAAAGCCTTGAAAACTGCATATATCTTGATGAAACAAAAGAACAGATCTGGCAGAAGCTTTCAACTGCAGTTACTGATACCGCACGTAAGCGTCGGACAGATCCAGGCAATCCTGAGAGGTGTAATGTTTTCACCATGCACCGGGCGTTTTCCAAGGATAAGGATATTGAATATTGTGCGCGTGAGTGTCGTGAAGCGGGAATCGGATGCCTTGATTGTAAAAAAATTCTTCTGGAGAATATGTACGGAGTGCTTCAACCCCTTCAGGAGAAGCAGAAGGAGTTGAGGAACAGGAAGGACTATGTCTATAAGATACTGAAAGAGGGGCAGAAAAAGGCAAAAGCGATTGCCGAGAGAACGATGTCTGAGGTCTATGAACGAATAGGCATCAGGACATTTCATTAGTCCCTTATCCATTTTACAAAGGTCGATTTTCCCCGACTGGATTCAGTAAGGTTTTACTTCGTCGTCGAAAAGGGTTGCGGCGACTGATTGTCCCATTAATTCCACTGAGACCACAAGGCGCCGTTTCTTTCTGTTCTCTTTAATGAGAATACCGATGGCTCCGGCCAGCGGTCCTGATATTACACGGACACGCATGCCGACCTGAAGATAGGGTAGAGGGTAGAGATTTCGGTCGCTGTTTACAAATATCCTGATTGATTCAATCTCTTCATCAGGGACAGGCATTGGCCTGCCGTTACCACAGATCTTGACCAGGCCGGGTGTCCGGAATGTCTTGAGCCAGTTGTCCCGCACTTCATCCAGTTCCACAAATAGATAATTCGGAAACAGAGGTCTTTTGATCAATATTTTTCTGTCTTTGCGTCGACTCGGGACGATGATGGTGGGTAAAAAGGTATTTATTCCTTTATCAGTAAGAAGCTTGTTGACGACGCGTTCGTGATTACACCGCGTATATGCTGCAAACCAGCTCATTTTCAACTCCTATGCTTCTTGCTTGAGAGTAAGTTTTAAAGATTCTTCAGAATTCTCTCGTTATAAATTTAGACTTCTTTAACCTCCGCCCTGGAGAATCTTCAGTCTCGCTTCAGTACGCTTCTTGTAATCTTTGGCACCGGCATGGTTCGGGTCCAGTGCAAGTACCTGTTTGAAGATCTTCAGCGCCTCACTATATTTTTCAGAGGTGAAGTAAGAGACTCCTTTTTTGTAGAGGGCGTTGATTTGCGCTTTGGTCGGTTTCTTTGCAACAGGCGGTTTTGTACCACCACTCGGTTTCTTGGGCGGAGCCATCTTTTTCTTTAAATTCGCGACCGCTGTTTTCGCCTCGCTGTTCGCCGGATCAAGGCCGAGTACTTTATTCCAGAATTCAATCGCCTTGGCATAATCTTTTGCCTGGGTTCGTGAACGTGCCTCTGCACTGTAGACACTGATCAGTTCCTTACGTCTCGGTTCGATCTTGGCTAAATAATCCTGTGCTCCTTTATGGCTCGGATCAAGGGAAAGAACCGCTTCGAACGCAGCTTTTGCTTCATCGAGATTCCCTTCAGAATAGTATATTTTACCCTTTTCGAAGTTGGCTTTGATGTTCTTTTCTTTTTCCAGTAGAGCCGTCTCTTTTCTCCGGGCTTCTTCGGTCTTTTTGAGATTGAAGATCAGTTTGCTCTTCATCCCTTTTTTCACGGAGATTTTCGCCATGTAGTCTTCATAATTCGGTTTGGAGATTGCAATCGTGTAGTTGCCCACGGGCAGACTGAGGCTGAAAGTGGAACCCTTTGTCTTATACCGCTTGTTCATTTCTTTGATGTCGATGACCGCACCGACAAGCGGTTGCTTTGAAGTATAGTCACGAATCACACACTCAATCGAACCCACCTGAGGACCTTCCATCAATGCACGATTAGTCGCCTCAACCCCGAGCGTAAAACGCGGCGAAAAAGGCTCCGGACTCCAGAAATGCTCACACTTGGTGACCGCCAATGTTCCGGTGAAATACTTATGACGATACCTGATCCCGGCATTGCCGTCCCGACCGTCGATCTCGGCAATCAATTCCACGGGCCCGGCTTTGATCGAACCACCAAAGAAAATCCCGAACGCCCACCAGGAATGACTGCGCGTCATATACTCCTCACCCAGAACAAATAGATCCGTATTGAAGATATGACTGCGCGGTCCATACCCGACAAACCGGCCACGCCCCAGACCAACCACTACATTGAAGACCGGCGCAAACGACTTCTGCATCGCAATATAGGTCGAAAACAACTCCCAGGGACGGCCA
>DRIG01000012.1 GCA_011052815.1 candidate division WOR-3 bacterium
CATCTTCAATGGAAATGATCGGAATTTCTTCGACCGCCTTCTTGTACAACTCAAGAAGTTGATCCCGCGACGCCACGACTTTCTCTTCACCCCGCCAGAAATAGTAATTGCCGATGCTCTCTTCTTCTTTAAACTCCTTTCTATAGGCGTTACTCAATTCACTCAACGCAGGATCGAATGCAATCACCACATCTTCACCGGGGACATAACCGATATCCTTAATCGCCTGGACCGCCATACGCCACATTCTCTGCTCCGGGATTATGTCTTTAGACTCTTTTGTAATATAAGGAGCCAATCCCCCTTCCAGACCGATGCCCATAACTCTTGCACCTTCTGCCTTTTCAATTATCTGCTTCAACCTCGTCTGAAGCTCGATGGTGATCATCTGCGCTTCTTCATAATCCTGGGCACACAGCGGTACAAACATCATCTCCTGCATACTTATATTACTTTCCGGATACTCCTTCTCGGTATGTCTGCCGCCCATCCCGCAATTTCTGAATTGCCAGGGTGCACAGAGAATATCGCCGCCGGGAATGGTAATCTCCTGCATCCTCTCTTTTCGCAACTTTTCCTTTATCTTGCCGGCTCGGTTGATCCACTGCTTTTCCGAACTCCGGATCTTCTGAGCGCGTTTCTGCGCAATCTTCTCCTGCTTCATAAACTCCTTCAACTTTCCCGGATCTGCCAGCAGAAAATCGAGTAAGCCGACCGCGCCGATACCCAGGCACAATCGGCCGACATAAATAATCAAATCAAGATGCCGGGTGAGACCGAAGATGAGCAGAACCAGTGCTGCAGGCAGCATTATCAAAGCCAGTCGCCCGCTGATCTGGGGCCCGGCTGCAGCAACACTGAGATTGAACGGTGCTTCAGGGTAATAGGTCAAGCCTTCTTTTTTAACACCACGGAATCTACCATAAGGGATTTTAAAGAACATTTTCACATACCACAAGAACCGCCCAGGGAAGTTCTTCGCGGCGTTTTTCTTCGCCTCAGGCAGTAGATTTTCTTTTAAGGCATTCAATTTTACGGCACGCAGGTAGTGACCCATCTCATGAATTGCAATACCGGTGTGAAAACCAACCAGCCAGAAGAACGCCGAAATTACAGTTTCGTAGCTTGTAAATACGAATTTCAGGACATCCGGGCCGTAAAGTTCTGACGGGATATTCAACAATGAAGAAATAAATGCGGCGTGGAAGGAAACCAGGATATGATTTGCAATGACATGGCCGGAATGCAACAAGGTATAACCGGCTTTTCTAAAAACCATCGGCTGTTTTGTTATCATATCTCCTATATCTATAACCAGCCTTCAAAAAATAAACTTCAGCGTCTCCCTATGCGGTTTCTGTTTTTGTAATCTTTATTTCCGGTTTATAAAAGTTCATACTGACCGCGATATTCGGACATTTAAAGACACATTCCAGACAACGGATGCATTCTTTTTGATTGGGGTTGTCATAAACATTTATATCCATAGGGCATATTTTCACACAGACACCGCAGTTGGGGTGTTTACATTTCTCCTTTTCGATCGTCAGATGAACCAGAGAGAATCTATTGAAGACGGAATAGATCGCTCCGACAGGGCATAATACACGGCAGAAGAACCGCTTGACCGGAATACTGAGTGCGATAACAATCACAAAGATCGCAATCTTCGTCCAGAAGAGCCAGCCGACAAGCGCCCGAATATCACCGGTTTTGTCAACGAGTACCAGCGGAATACCCGCCTCCAGAATACCGGCAGGACACAATTTACAGAACCACGGCTCTCCACTGATCCAGGCGATGATCCCGGCGATGATAATCAAAACCGCATATTTTATATATGTCATCCACTTGGGAAGTCGGAACTTCAGGGTTCTTATTTTATAAAGCAGATCCTGAAGCATCCCAAAGGGACAGAGCCAGCCGCAGACCATTCTTCCGACAAGCATTCCCACGGCGCCGAAGAATCCCATAATATAAAAAGGGAAAAGTTGAAGGTTGAAAAAGTGCTGCAGGGCACCGATAGGGCAGGAATAGAGGGAAAGGGGACAGCCCCAGCAGTTGAGAATAGGCACACATACTGATTTCAACGGCCCCTGATAGATATTACCGGTCCATAATGCCGGCACATGCCCCAGTGTTATTATTGAGGCTATAATCTGACCGATGCGGTGCGGTGCTATACGTCGTTTCTTCTTCATTGTTGCAACCCCATGCATGACAGGCACATCACCGAACCCACACTTTCGGTTTCAGTGAAGTCACCGAGAATACCGCCGTAGATTATACTCGCCAGAAAAATCACCGTGAAAAAGATAATAACATAGTGGATGAGCCTCTCTAAATCTTTTTCGATCCGTTCAATCGCGAAGAACAACGATTGAATGTTCTTATCGTCGTCTTTCTGTTTCAATTTCACCTCCTACTCTTAAGCCCGACCGTCTTAACAAGCAAGTCCATCAACAAAGACTGATATTATCTTGTCTAAAAAATACTGGTAAGAACCATCTTAACCCCCCTGAATGGTTCTTCAAACCTGCATACACCACCGGAACAGACCAAACCGCCTTTTTCAGCACCGACCCGCAGCCTCAAATTGTGGCGGCGGGATAGATCCAGACTCAACTCAAGCATGGGCCAGGAGGTCTCTTCACCCAGTTTGGGGATAAGCCAACCGGGTACACGATTGCGTCGCTCGTAACGTATCGACAGAACAAACATCTCCGGTTTTCCGAGTGAAAAAGAAAGGGCGTGGTCGTAATAATCACTGGTATCACTCGATACCAGATTATGCTCGTATCCTGCTTCGATGAAGAAGATGCCGAAATCATAGGTGAAATCAAGATACGGTTTGGTCTCGGTCTTCTTTTGAATGGGAAGTTCGATTCCCTGTTTTATCACCCTCTCCACAGCGAGGGTTATTTCCATATCAAAGTTCGGATGAGTAATTAATTTCGCCGTCTGTTCAAGCACACCATCCATATTACTGTTAAGGGTGATTATCTCTTCGATGCTTCCTAAAGAGGCATCATGCGTGGACACTTTGTTGTTATCGACCTCGAGTGAGAAGAAATCGATCGGAGAGGTGACAAGTGAAACTCCATAACCAACTTCATCAATGCCGCGGTTGACTGAAATGCCGGATTTTATCGGCGTGGGCGGTTCATTATATCGATAACCGGCTCCGCCGAATCCGATGTCATCATAATCAACATACTGGCAGGAGAGTCCGAAACCGGGAAGCGCCAGTCCGGTAGTAAAGATGATACCTTCACCTTTTAATCGTCCGCCGACCACTGGTTCAGTACCCCAGTGACGGGCATACTCGAAATAGTTTTCCCAGGGACCGATCTTCAGGTTGATGTCACCGCCGAACAACTCAGTGAACGCCTTGGGTGTAAGATCGGAAACACGGTTAATCCTGACGTAACGGCCGCCTATGGTCGTTACAATATTTACCTTTGTCTTGAATATAGGCCAGAGTTTTGTTTCGAAATTCGCACCTCGAATCTGGTCCGTCGTGTCATTCTTGACTGAATAGGCGAGTTCCTCAAAAAAGATATTACGCGGGGTGCCGGTCAAGAGTGTCAGCTGACTGCTCAGGAATTTAATATCGGCTTTCAAACCGTAAAGAGAATTGTCATTATTAAAGTCTTCATCAAGAAATTGATTCAAGCAGAGTCCTCTTCCGAATGTCGTATAGTATCTGCCGTAGAGAATACTCACCGGGTCTTTTTTGTATTGTGCAGTATAATCAATATACTGCATCTCACCGGGTACCGCGACCGACGGATCCCATAAGAAGAATACACCTTTAAGGGTTATATCCTTGTAATTCACTGATAATTTCAACTTCTCAGTGAAGTGCTCTTTGTAATTGAGGCTGTCGAGCCGATCATCCACAAAGACCCAGTATTCGGCATGATTTGCACCGGTGATCCTGACGTTGACGGCGAAACAGAAGGAAAGTGTCAGAAGGAGAAGACAGAAGACACTATTCTTCAGAATCATTTCCTTCACCTTTTTCAAAGAGTTCACGCATTGTTTTAATTATGATTTCTTCGTCGCCGGGTTTATATCCCTGATGAGTGAAAACTATCTTTTTATTCTGGTCGATGATAAAACTGGTGGGCATCGCCTGCACCTGGTAGAGTTCACGCATTATATTGTCGGGATCGAGAACGACCACATATTTCCATTTGTGGCTCAAAGCAAAGGGCTTGACCTTGGGCACCGCTCTTTTTTTGTCCTGACTGATTGCGAGCAGATTTATCCCGAGTGAATCGAACTCATCATAATAAGGCTTGAGGGCGTCGAGCTCTTTGATACACATCTTACACCATAACGCCCAGAAACTCATAAAGACCGGCCCCTTTGCAAGCAGAGAATCAAGACAGACGGTGTTTCCGTCGACATCTTCCAGGGTAAAATCAGGTGCATCAGCTAATTCCGTTTCCTCAGCAAGTAAAAATAATAAAGGTAATAACAAAAGAAAGGCGAATTTTCTCATTTTATTCCTCCATAAAACCAGTAATTTGAGCCTGCATAACCTCTTTTGTATCCAGATCCTGAATAAAGACCACTGTCTTCAAGTTATGGGGTGGTATACTGTGACTAAAAGTTATTGTGGTATCAAGTGTATCCGGATACACAAGAGTTACAGGAAACTGATACAGGGCTCTGCATACGTGCATAAACTCGGTGTATGCACCGGGCAGGCTGTCTTCAAGAACCGCGATAAACCCGACAACATTGCCTTCGGGGATGGTATCCGCTGTAATGATCCGAAGATCAAATGTACCGGTCGAAGGAGAGGCATATGCACTATCTACATAGATATTAAAATACGGTGGTTGGGTACGCGCAGCCTCGATATTTTCCGTGAAGACACTGTCATAATTGGATGGATTCTGTTCCCATGCCACGTAAGTACCGTTGAAAATCACAAACGGAGTGGCAAGACCTGTATCATAGAAATCCTCCCGCTCTCGGGCCTCAGTACTCTGATATGTTTGACCGACATGATAGGAAATCACAGCCAAGGTATCCCCATAATCTGATAAAGAATCAATCAATGCCCGCTCCGCGAGCGCACAGAACCCTCAATAATCCTCTGTAAACAACTCAGCCAGAACCACACGATCAGTCGGTTCGGGGAATTGAACAAGGGGGGCTTCGGAACAGACACAGATAAAGAAAAGACCTCCGACAATACCGAGATTAATGATATTTTTTTTCATAGCTGATTATAATCGTAATTGTTGATTTGTCAAGCAAAATTGACACTTTTTGCTGTTTTCTTAAAGTAAATGGGACAGGAGGCGTTTAAAAACCCCTCCTGTCCCATCACCTGATTTCTGTCTCTTATCACTCCACAACCACTATCTTTTGACTCACCTGATAATCATCGGTTTCAAGAATGACAAAGTACACGCCTTTTGCTGGAGATCTGCCGGAATCGTCGCTTATATCCCAAATGACCCTTGCATCCCGGGTCAAGTTGTCAAACTTCTTTATTAAACGTCCTGAAATATCATAAATTTTGATCTGAATTCTGTCTGTGCTGAAGGGAATCGAATAATCGATGGCGACGTATTCTCTTGTGATGCTGGGGAATACATCTATTTCTATCCTGTTGACCCGAGAACTATATTCACGGACACCTGTCTGCCCCGGCGGAATAGTAGTATAACGCAGTGCAAATTGATCGGTGATCGGTTCGGCATATACATGATAGGTGTTGTTATAAAAATATTGAATGCCAAGATCCTCGGCTGCATTCTCGATACCGACGGTATTATCGAGCTGTTGCTGCTCGACAAGATACTGAACATAAATCTCCCCGTCATTGGTCGGCGTCGGATAATAGTCTTCGTCACAGAGGATAATCTCAAATGTTTCCGGAGAACCGGAAGGAAAGTGTTCAACCTGAAAGTACTCGATAATGAAACGATGTGTCGTCTCGTCATAATAGTAGTAAATATCACTCGGCGCACCTTCATTACCCGGATCAAGATCGTCCCAGATGCCGGCGACCATCGCCTGAGGGCCGTCACTGTTCGGGATGGCGGAATTCGTCCAGTCCACCTCTGTCTGATCCCCCATTGCAATCCATCCGTTGGAACAGATTGTTATCTGATCATAGTCGACACTGTAGTATTTAAAGGTAAACGGTAGAGATACAGTTACGGACTGATTATCATCGAGATCAAGGGAAGTTCCCGAATAAGTGGTCTGGGTGGAATCGATCGCTATCCATTCGAATACCGGTGATTGCGGATGGGGCCCACCAGAGTAATAGACATAATAATAACCGCTGTCCGTCGGTACAGGTTGTCCGACAAGAAGGCTGAAATCGAATGTCTCTGAATAACCGCTGCCGGTCACCTCCAGACTGAAATCGACCAGGGTGCCGTGTGGTGTTGACGGGTCAGCGGTGAGAACATAAGGATCAGCGGTATTCTCCTTTGTGCTGTCCATCTGTAATGTACCGAAGTATCCGGAATTATCCGTTATCGAGATATAGGGATTGTTACAATTGAGTGTGGTGGACATATCCGCCAGATCAGCACCTCCGATGTTCCAAAACGTCGCTGTCAGATCCACGGTCTCTCCGGGATCTATCCTTCCGTTGTTATTACCGCCGTTGTCATACACAGTCTCGTCCAGCAGAACAAGATAAGGATCATTACCAGTGTAGCCAATAAATATATCATCGGCAAAGACCTTTGCCCTATAAAAGTTCGATCAGCAATTATAAGCGGTGTCTATAAGTGTCACAGTGACCTTAGCTACTTCGGCGGGATCGACACCGGAAAGATTCTGCAATTCCTGTTCAATATTAAATGTATAGGTATGCCAGTTTGTATCCGAAGCAACGATAATGTGTGAAGTGGATGAATTGTACCACGGAGTTCCACCTGTGTAACGGCAGATCCTGGTTACACCAAGAAGAACATCATTTGTGTCGCGGTAATACAAAGCACAGGCGGCACCGCACCAGTTGCTGCCGTTTCCTGATTCATAGGCATAGAGTTTCAGTTTAATACTGAAATCGAGATTTGTTATCGGTAAATCAACAATCTGATACAGCTTATCATAACCAGTACCGAGACCACCTGTTCCCTGTCTGTAGACACAAACTTCATAATCAGAATCAGGATCATATGTCGTACTTCTTGCGATATAACCGTATGAACTGGGTGAATACTCGGTCCAGCCCACTGCAAGTGAGTCTTCAAAGTCTCCGTTCACCACAAAATTTGAACCGAAACATACACCCAGTATCAAGGTCAGTATTATACCACCTTTCATTCAACTCCTTTCTTTATTATATCTGCCTGCTGTTGAATTACTATTCTATCAACGTTATATTACCTTAGTAATATAACCTTTTCGACCAAACGGAAATCCGCCGACCTTAGGTGAACAAAGTAAACACCGTTCGGCAGATCTTTTCCTTCATCGTCACGGCCGTACCAGGAAACCGTGGTTGACAAGTCTCTTTCGAGATTGAATTCCCTCACCAACCTGCCCGAGGCGTCGTAGATATTCAGACGGACTTCACGACCTGTGGTGGGAATTTGATAATGTATTACGGCTCTGTCTCTGCAGGGGTTCGGCATGCAGATCAACTTCACACTTGGAATACTATTCTCGGCCTGTTCTTCAACCCCGATAAGATGGATTCCGAAGAAATGCATAATTGAATCGAGAAGCGCTGCCCTTGTGGAAACGCCCGAACCGTCAACAAGACCGCCGAGTTCAAAAGAAGTACCTACTGTCTGATAGGTCGCCACATCATTGGCGACACCACAATCATAGGCGTTGTCACTATCGCGGAAAATCAAGAAACCGGTACCGGTCGGTGAAATGTGATCCATCCAGCTGTTCTCTCCGCTGTAAGAAAAATTCATACCTTCTGTAAAGGTGTTGGTCTGTCCGACAACAGGCCCCATATCAGAAGAGCCGTCAGCCGTTGCATTGATTCCAAAAAGAGGACCGAAATCATAACCACCCTGGTAAAGCGGATCATAGTACCAGACATCACCGCCTTCAAGATACATCCTGCCGTTCTGATTTTGCAGAAAATCAACGAGTGCAGTCGCTTCCGCACTTGAAGAACCGATGACATAATTATTCGGATATATCCCCGCACAAACAAAGACCGCATAGTAATTTTCAAGCTCACCATTGGTGGGCAGAGATATATCATAGTTACCGGTGTATCCAAGTGAAGAAAGAATTGAATGTATCGCCTCACCGGGTGCAGGTGTAGGATCGGGATTCCATACGAAGTAGTGGATTCGTCCGACAACGAGGGAAAAATCGAGTGTATCGACAAAACTTCCGTCCACGGTGATCAACTTAAAAGCAACATTATATCCTTCAGGCGTGGAGGCACTGGCAGAAAGGGTATAAGGATCTGAAGTATTTTCCTTGGTGCTGTCGACGGCGATATAACCGAAATAACCGGAATTGTCCAAGATCGTAATATAGGGATCCGAACATACAATGGTAGTCGAGAGATTGCTGAAATCAACGCCTCCTACATTCTTAAGTACCGCAGTCAAATCTATGGTTTCACCGGGGTCCAGCCGGCCATTGTTATTACCGGCAGAATCATCGACATTGGTATTTATTAAAACGACATACGGCTCTGTACCGGTATAATTAAGAATAACATCATCGGCGAAGACCTTCGCCAATTCCCGCGCCCCTCAGCACGTGTGGTCGGTTTTGGCATAAAGGCTCACCTTTATCTTCTTTATATCCGCAGGATTAACCCCGGGGAGATTTGTCAATTCATCGTTGATATTAAAAGAATAGTTGTGCCAATTAGTATCTGGAGAGATAATCAAGTGGCAGGTTGAAGAATTGGACCAGTTAAAAGGATCGGTAAACCTGCATATCTTTGTTTCACCAAGCGATGTGCCGGAACCGTCGATATAAGTGATGATCACCGCGGCACCGGCACAGCAGAGTGTATCGGCGTTGTTATCCCATGCAAACAACTTGGCATTGACCGAAAATTCAAGGTCGGTCGTCGGTATGGCAACCTCCTGATACAGAACAGCAACACCACCGCCGGACAATGAATCAACACGCGCCGATGCTTCATAATCAGCGTCCGGATCATAGTTCGTCGCTCGATCCACATAACAGTATGAACCTCCGGCGGCCTGGTGCCAGCCGGTCGTCAACGGCTCTTCAAAATCACCATTGGTGATGAGAACACTGGCATAGACACTGCCTACCAGTATAATGATTGCTGCACTTAAATATCTTACCATAAAAACCTCCCTTAATAAACATATTGATTGTTTTTATTGTTGTCACCTCCTTTCTGAATGTTTTTTCTTTAATTTCTTGAGAATGCTATAATTCTCCGCCCGTTTCCATAGATACTCAAAAAGCATGAGTGCAGCCTGAGCAAGACCAGGATGCTCAATGACGAGCATGGTCAGGGGATAGAGCGAGGGGAGTGAATTGTCAAGCGCCATCAAGACATATCGTGAGTCAAAGATATACATCTTGATCGGAAGGCGTGGAACAACACGTGCCTTTTCACCGACACTGATGCAGCGTTTGATATGCTCGATTATCTCATCCACTTCGTTCTCCCCCGGATATTCGTAAAGTACTCTGACCACAACTCCTCTCTTGATGATTTCAAACTCCACATCTTCCTGTTCATCCAATTTATCCACTTTTTGACGATGGGCATAGGGTGGTTTGACAAACCCCACGAATTCCTTCTTTGTGTTCTTGACGAGATTTATGTACCTTTCGTGGATCGAAGGTAGATCCTTGATCACTTCCACATAATCGGTTATCTCCAGGTGACTTGTCGCTTCTTTGTATATCGGTGTAATGATACGTTCAATATCCTGCGCCAGTGCCCTTTTCTCCTCAAGCTGTTTTTCATACTGGTTAAGAAGACGGGTGAGTGCCCGCCTTGGTTCCACCGCCTGATAGCGCCGTTTACTGCCCATCTTTTTTTCAATACACATCCCGCGTAAAACCATTTTCTGCGCCACCTCATACACTTTGGTACGCGGCACTTTGGCGATCTCCTGGATCTGACGAGCACTGAGATCACGGCGCACAACCAGAGCACGATAGATCTTTGCCTCGGTTTCAGAAACACCCAGAGCGATCATCTTCTCTAAATATTCACGCATATTTCTCATAGAAATCTTTCAGTAGAACCCCTTTTAATCTTCAACAACTGTTGCACAATACTCCATCTGTCACAGGTTACCCCTGCCGACAGTAACATTTTCCGAAAATAATCATAATTTACAGATTGTCAAGGATTAATTTCTGTTTGAACTCCCTTATTTCAGGACAACGACCTTAAGGACCTTCTCATTATCGGTTGTGTATATTTTCACAAAATACACACCCTGGGCACATGATTTCAGATCAAACGATACCTTACCCATTCCTTTGAGTCTGCCGTAATCCTTCTCAATAATCAAACGACCTGCAGCATCATAGATCTTAACCTGCAGTCTGCTTTCACCGGGCAATGTATAGTGAAGTGTGTAAGGTGTATTCTTCGATACCACGGGATATATTCTGACGTCAAAATTATCCGTTTTGGTATCAACCGGTCTTTCCTGAACGCCGGGCCAGTTCCAGTAGCGGTTGTAGGCGGTATCCGCATTAGCCTGTAAATCCGCTAAATTGTCACCACCAACAATCGCAAACGCCGCCACCGCCGAACCACCAGGCGCCAACGTAAACGGACCCGCTGAATTACACGTCGACCAATCATACGCACGATTCGACGAAGGATTCTGAATCGTACCATCCATAAACTTTATCTGAATACTGTCCGGTAATCCACTGTTCGGATACACATATAAATCATGATCAATCAACGCCAAATTCGCCGCCGGCGTCGAACGCGGCGGATCCAGTATCGCCACCCCGACATACGGCGTCGTCTCATACATCCACGTCAAATTACGCGCCGCCTCTGATGAACCCTGATTGTTCGAATAATTGCCAATATCCCAATCCACAAAAATCGCCGCATATAAATCACTCAACGTCGACGAACCCTCGTTGATCATCGAAAACTTCATAATCACAAAATCATTCGCCG
>DRIG01000013.1 GCA_011052815.1 candidate division WOR-3 bacterium
AACACCAGCGGCGTGATTGATACCGTTGGTGTGATCAATTGGGAAAACCCCGAGGATACCATTCAGCTGAAACTGATATGTCCTCAGTATTCAGACACATCTTCCTACACCTGGCATTATGAACAGAAAAACTATTATCAAATCGTCAGCCCGGGGTCCCGTCTTGATTCACTGCGTATTTACTATATCGCTTCCGGTGGTGAACATCGGGATCGACAGAATGACGTACCGTTCATCGAACTTCTGGGACTTGATCAGAGTCCAAAGGACGGATTGGTGGATGAGAACAGAGTATTCTTTTCAGGCAGAGGACTTCTGATATTTCCGAAGAGCGAGCCGTTCGCCGATTCGAGCGTTCTGGACGAGCCGGATCCTCAGATTTATAATGATCCGTATATGGTCGGTACAGGTAAATATTATATTTATGCAAAGACCACTGAAGCGAAACCTGTTTATACCTTACCCGAGAATGTGGAAAAGGTGTGGGTTTATGTCGATGAGGTACTCCAGGATTCAATCAAAGATTATCATGTGGATTATGAAAGCGGGAAACTCGAATTCAAAAAACCGATTCTTCCGACACAGAAGGTGAGGATTAAAGTGGAGTATTCTCCTTTTTTCTCGGCTGCGGAAAAGTCTTTGGTCGGCCTTCGGGGAAGTATGAGACCGTTCGGCGACGCCGCTCTCGGTTCTTCATTCTTCTATCGTACTGAATCCTATCCCGCTGAGCACGTCCGTTTGAGAGAAGAACCATTTAACAGGATGGTGTGGGAGGTCGATTTCAATTATCCTCAAAAGTTGCCTTTCATTACAAGATTGGTGGATCGGTTACCCCTTGTTGAGACCGAAACACCGTCGCAACTTAATATCAATTTCGAAGGAGCATACTCGTTTTCCAATCTTAATGCCAAAGGTGAAGTTTTTCTGGATGATTTGGAGTCCTCGACCATCATCAGTAATGACGTCTCCATAAACAGGTCTTCCTGGGTTTTGTGCTCCAAACCAGTAGGACGGGAGGATTCAAATTTTGTCAAGAAGAGGATTATCTGGTTCAACCCCAGAAATGAAGAGCGCCTTCAGGCAAGTGATATTTATGAAGAACCGCTTGATCCGAATGAGATCGCCGATGTTTTGAAGATTATTTTTACCCCGGACGATACCCTGTCTTTCGGTGGTTTGACCCAGTATATCTATGGTGAAAACTTCAGCGATGTAGAGAATCTGGAATTGATTATAAAAGGAAAGGGCGGTAGGATACATGTTGATTTTGCACAGGAGATCAGTGAGGACCAGTTACGCAGGGACAAAAACGGAGTACTTGTGGGTCTCGGCACCAAAGAGGATGAGGATAAGGATATGAACGGTGTCTGGACACAGAACGACGAGGATACCGGTCTGGACGGCGTATACGGCAATGACGATGACGACATCGCCGGAGACGACGGGAATGACGACTATGAAGATTACGGTTATTCAGGTACAATAAATGGAACCGAAGGAAATAAACTCTGGGATACCGAAGACATTGATCGGGACGGTGGTTTGAATTCCAAGAATGAATATTACAGTTATTCCATAGACCTCGACGATACCAGTTCCACCGGTTATTTAATCAAGGAATCCGGATTACGCGATGATTGGAAGATGTTTCGTGTTGCGATTAAGGACTCAACCTGGGACCTTGTGGTGGGACAGCCCGATTGGCATAACATCAAATATGTGAGGATCTGGTTTGACGGTTTTTCCTCCACTGAGACGCTTTTGATATATAAGATAAGTGCGACCGGCAGCAGATGGAAGAATTACGGCATCATCGGTGATAAGACAGGACCGGGACCGGATGAAGTCTTCACCCTGACCCCGGTGAATACCAAGACCCATACTTATTATAAATCCCCCTATCCGACCGAGACTGATGAATTCGGCCAGGCGAAGACCGAAGGAGGGCTTGAATTTCGACTGGAGAATATTCAACAGGGGCATGTCTGTGTCGCCCACCGACAGACGGATGATAATGAAGACTATCGTGCTTATGACACCCTGACATTTTATTTCCAGGCGAAGCATTCAAACCCATTGATATCAATCAGGCTGGGCAGTGATAGTTTGAATTATTACGAGTATACGACAGAGTACAATAATGGGACGATAGGATATAACAACTATCGCCTTTTCAAAGTATCCATGCAGCGTTTTCTCGAGCTCAAAAAACAGAAAGTGAATCCTGCGGATACGATCAGTGATTCAGTACACACGGTGGTAGGGAATCCTTCGCTCTCGAAGAATCAATTTTTGGAAATCAGAATCAGAAATCAATACGTCACCTTGTTGACCGACACCATCTGGTTCAATGATGTCAAATTGAGAGCTCCGAAAAGTGAGGTGGGGAGGATCCTGCGAGGAAACGGTTCACTCAGTTTCGCCGATTTCGCTTCGGTCTCTTTCGCCTTTGATGAGTCGAACGGCCGGTTCAAAAGACTGTCAGAATCCAAAGATATTTCAACGTCCAGCGCCGGCCGCGGCTATTCTTTCAACTCCAATGTATCACTGGATAAATTTTTCCCGAAAACATGGGGGTTCAGTATTCCCGTAGGTTTCAATTATCGCAAGTATACACAGGAGCCGCGTTTTTCAATTGACGCCGACGATATAGAACTCAGTGAAGAAGACCGCAGTGAACAGGTATCCAGAACTTTGATGAAATCATATACGATCCATGCCTCCAAAACGAATTCAAAACACTGGTTTTTGAAGAATACCATAGACAGATTATCCTTTGACCACGATCGTTCCCAGTCATATTCCCGAAGCGCATTGAGCGCCGACACTTCGGACATCAGCAACTACCGTGCCGCCTACACTCTGGATCCGAAATTTGATATTAAATTTTTGAACCAGGTCTTTTCGCCGCTGCCGAAGAATATCAGTTTGAGCGCGCTCTATACCGATAATTCCGTCAAGTCGTATTATCGTACAGACGTGGATTCAGCTTTCAAAGAATCCGAATACGCGACAAGGCGGAAGCGGACTTTAACCCCGTCCTTTTCCGTCACTTATTCTCCGCATGCGATTTTAAACGCCACCTACACTTTTTCCCAGTCACGTGATTCCGTGTTGGGAAGAAAGCGCTATGGAGAAGAGGTGGGAAGAACGCAGAGTGTGAATGCTTCTTTATCAAGGGATTTAAAGATTATTTCACCCCGTTTATACTTCAACTCCAGTTATAATGAAGATTACAGATTCGAGATAAGACAGGATGAAGATTTACGGAATGTATCGAATTCAGGAAGATACGGTTTTGAAGGGCAGGTCAATATCAAAGATATCGTGAGATTTTTTACAAGGCTGCGTGATGAGACAAAAGATTCACTTCAGATAACGGGCTCCCCGGCATGGTTTGCCAAGAAGATCGAGGATTTTATAAACTATTTACAAAATCCTTCTCTTAACTGGTCACGGCAGCGAAGCTCGAGTTATCTGAATGTCAAAGTGCGGCCGGAATTCAGATATCAATGGGGAATAAGTGATTCCATCCCCGCTGATGAGATCGCCCAGGGAAGTTATCCGGGAAGAAGTATGACGGATACCTATGGAGCGTCCTCGGGTTTGAACCTGAAATTTGTCACTGTAAACGGCGGCTACAACGGTACGGTGAACAGAGCCTTTAATTACGGCGGGGATGAAGTTCGGATAAATACAGTGATGTATCCTAATTTAATGGTGAGGATTTTAAGACTGGAATCCCTGCCCTTTTTGAAAAAGTACTGCCGTTCTTCTTCAATCACCACCGGCTTCAATCAAACCCTGGAAAAGAGATATGAAATCCCGTCTGACAGTGCTGCAACATTGACGTCTGATTCAAAAGGGTTGAGTTTTTCACCCCTGGCGAGCTGGCAGTGTAATTGGAAGAGAGGTATTTCCACGAACGTCGATGTTACTTATACGGAAACAAACTCGGTTGATTATGCGGGAGCATCTGAGTCACATTCGCGGATGATAACGAGAGGCGGAACTGCTACAGTAGCATATACCTTTAGTGCACCGCGTGGCATCGGTCTGCCTTTTTTGCACGGTCTTAAATTCACTTCAAATCTTTCAATCAACCTCAGCGTGAATTACAACCGCACGACGAATTATTATAATACCGTTGGCAAACCGACGAATGATACGAGTACCATGGGGACGAATATCGGTTTGTCCTACAACTTTTCCTCGAGCGTGACCGGCGGAGCCAATATCGATTACAGTCGGAATGATGATATGAACAGTGAACAGAATTCCCGTAGGATCGGAGTGAATGCATGGGTGAACATAAACTTTTAGTCATAGTCTTTTCTCTTCTTTTTTTTATTGCCGTCCAACCGGTGTTCGCCAGAAGCCCTTATGATTATCTGGTCGATTTTTGTAAGATCGGGGAACGCGTACCGGGTACTGAGGGACATCAGAGAGCCAAAAATTTTATAGTGGATAATTTAAGCGCCCCTGAAGTCGATTCGTTCTTCACCCGCGGCACGTGGTTCTATAATATCAAACAGAGTTTCCCGGGTGAGTACCGAAGGATCGGTATAGCCGCCCATTGGGATTCTGATGTCGGCTGCCCGGGTGCCAATGACGGCGGTTCGGGAGTGGCGTTGCTCTTGAGTTTGGTGGATACCCTTGAGGTGAACCCCTCGAAGATGGCGGTCGATATAATATTTTTCGACGGGGAAGATGTGGATAAGGCGGATCTCATCGGTTCAGAGCATTTCGCCGCCCGGTGTGTTGATGATTATTCTTTTATCATTGTCGTCGATATGGTGGGAGACGCCGATCTGCAGATCTTTAAAGAAGGCAACTCCACAAAATTTTTCCCTGAGCTGGTCGATTCTCTCTGGGAAATCGGTATGGAGGTGGCGCCGCTGGTTTTCCTTCCGGTGGTGAAATACTACATTAAAGACGATCATATCTCATTGATAAAATACGGTATACGCGCCGTTAATATTATTGATTTTGATTATCCTTATTGGGATTCGAAAGACGATACAGTCGATAAATGCAGTAAAGAAAGTCTTGATACCATGTATAACTTCCTTTTGAAGATCGTATATCCCAGATTTTTATATTGATCGCTGTCGCCGAAGATAAAGCATGAGTCGGAGAGAGACGATAGTTCTTTTGATTATGGTGGCTGTTCTCATCATCATAAATGTCGTCGGTTATATAAGACGGCAGAATTTCAAAAGAAATTACCAGGTGATCGTAGAGGAATCAGCGGTCAGGATCTCAATAAATTACGCTTCAGCCGACGACCTGATGGACCTTCCCGGTATCGGTCCATCGATTGCGGCAAGGATTATTGAATACCGGGAAAAATGCGGAGGATTCCAGAGATTGAGTGATCTGAAAGAAGTCAAAGGGATCGGAGAAAAGCTTTTCCAGAAAATTTTGCCGTATATAGAATTATAAAAAGGAGGAATTATGATTTTATTTTTTTTATGTGTCTTGGGTATAAACCAGAACCAGTTCGATGCCGCAACTGCAGTGCTGAGGTCATATTTTAATTGTGATAACACGGTTGCAACCGTAGGAAGCCGGTATTATGAACCCAGTGAGATGGCCTGCGGAGCCCGGTTACGGTATTTAAATAATTACGAGATACAATATACGCGGGGTGATATTATTATTGGTGACCAGGCTGCAGAGACGCTTTATGTTACTGGCTATTTTTATAATAACGGGAATATAATCATTATCAATGATGGTGTGCTTAATGTTAAGAATGCGGACTTTAATCTTGATGGAAATATCATGATAAGTAATTCAGGGAAGGCGTTCATTGATTCGAGCTCGGCAAAATTTCTACAGCATTACATATATCAATATATAATATCAGTAGTCGACTCAGGGTATTTTTCGCTAACCAATGCAGATACCCGATTTAATGGGTATCCGATTAATGTTTTTCTCCAGGGAGATGCCCGGATATTTATGGATAATGTTGTAAATCAGGACTGGATAACTGCAGTTATTTTTGAACGGGGTAATGTTTTTCTTAATGATGTTGGTATTACCGGGGAATGGCTGTTTGATCATAGCACCTATGCAGAATTTCATAATGTTAATAATTTACTTACCTGGTATTTCTTTAACGATTCTTCTCTTGTGGACTTCGTCTTTCCTGCAGGTGATACTGTTTATGGATATTATTTTGATTCAACATTGAGCGGTGTTAGTGGTGTTGGTTATCATGTTGAGATTGACAGTTCAACAGATTGTATGTGGGCGGTGATACCACTGAGGGGTTCTGATATAACGATAAATGATTCTGAATTGCGGGTTACGGGTCTAATGTTTGAAGGTGTTGATTCCTTTGATATTTCCGGTCTGGTGAATGGTCTTCATTATAATGATTATGTACTGCCGATTACTGATCGTAATTATCACCTGATTAATACCTCAGTCCAGACCTGGAATCTGTATCCGAGTGATTCCAGTTATGTACACCTGACAAGTTCGATATTTGGAGAATTGTGTGGTTTTGCAAATAGTTATACTGTGATTGAAAATGCTTTTTGTGACGGTAGTGGCGGTCATATTGAGGCAAGCAGTAATGCCTTTGTTTGTGTTGTACTTTCAAGCATTATGACAGATGTTATAACGAAAGATCACGGCATTTGTTTCCTCGGCTATTGTTCAATGCCCTTAGGCCATATCTGGATTACTGGCTCTTCCGTGGGAATAATCGTTAACAGCCAATTCCCTGAGGAACCGGTTGTTTCTGATACTTCGATTGTCTTCGTCGCTGCGGTCACAGCTCCGTCCGAAGCCAGCGTGGACGATACCGTCGGAATCATCGGTTCCGCCTGGGTTGATGTGGGTCCATATCAACCTCTGGATTTTGACCATTACCAGCTCTTTTATCGGCTGGCAGGTGATTCTGTGTGGTCCCCTGTAGCAGGGCAGAGGTATGTAGAGGTCCGCTGGGATACACTCGATTATTGGAATACAGCGGGTTTGGTTCCGGGTGACTATGAAGTCAGATTGGTTTTGAAAGATACGGCGGGTGATAGTGTTGAGGCGTTGAAACAGATAAGGTTGACGGCCCAGACCGTTGTTGAAAAAAGATTTCCGCCGGTGTTATCCCCCGGTGTTGAGGTGAAGCGGCTCGGTCCACGCCTTTTTTATATTGACAGAGGTATCTCCAAAGTGATGATTGATATCTATGATATCACCGGCCGAAAAGTACACCAACTGAGAGAAGATGAAAGGTACTGGAAAGCACCCGGCAGCGGTATCTATTTTCTGAAGGGTGGAGATACGCCTTTGTCAGAAAAACTTGTTGCTTTTTAGAAGACACCGCTGTTTTGGTTGACTTCCACTTCCAATTTTATATAATTAATGGTGGAAAGCAATTTTACAGCCGAGTTATTTTTAAAGAAGCGATGAAAGGAGGAAAAGATGCAGTTGCCATATGGTGAGATAGAAAAGAATGTTCTGCGGATGAAATTTTCAAGTGCTGATTATTCTGTTGCTTCAGTACTGAGTGCGATAAAAGTGCATATAGACGTGATTGAAGAACTGGGGGTTGTGTTTCTTGGTGCGCAGACCGAGCTTGTAGCCGGTCCGACACCGGTTTTTCAACCTGTTCCTGTTGTCGCCCAGTTTGAATACACAGGCAAAGGGAATGCGGATGAAGTACTGAAAAAAGTTTATAGAATAATCTGGCACGGTATTGTGAATTCATTCCCTGATGAGAGCTCCTGGTCTGAGGCGAAAGAAGCATATTCCGCTTTTATAGCTGCCCAGGCAGACCTTCTGAGGGCGCGGATCGAAGCCTCGCAAGGATAGTTTGCGCATTAAATCCATCTATTACTGATAACCTCAGATTCTGGAGATGATTAATTTTTTATTGGTATTGATATCTCTGTCTGCTGATCTTCAGTGGGTGGAGGTTGATCTTTCTTTATGGAACGACGGAAGGGCGGATTTTGTTTACAAAGTACATTGGCGGGTTGTTTCCGGCACAATGAGTGGTTTCTATTTTCAAGAAAAAACGGTCGTTCCCTACTTCAATTATGAAAATTCTTATGCAGTCGATGAATACGGCAGGACCTATCCTCTTGAGATAAAGGATCTGGGCGCCAAGTATGACATCATCCTCGCCCGCGGCAGGAGATTCGGCCCCGGCGAAATCACCTACATTTTCCATTTCGGAGGCGACCTGGGAAAGAGCGGTAATCTTGCCAAGACGAGCAGTGAGTTCGGTGAACTCGTTGTCCTCAATTGGGCACCGGCGCAATGGGATGAACCGCTGGAACATTATACCCTTTATATTTATTATCCGATAAAGGTGGCGGGCAAAGAGGTTGTCCCCGATGAATACGGTTTCAGGACCGAACAGTTTATGAATGAGAAGTATCTGCTTTCTTATTATGGACAGGAATACGAAGGGGATTACTGGTTTACAGTACGTGTTCACAAAAACAATGTAGCGGCCCATGAAAAATTGAGGGTCCAACAGTATATCCCGGCATCGTATTTCAATACGGAGAAGTTCGGTACCATAAAGATAACCCCTGTAAGTAAAAAGAGGTTTACTTTTCCACTTGAGATAATCTGGATGTTGATTTCCATTATTCCTTATCTCTTCTTCGGCAACAAAAAGGCAAAGAAGATCAAGGGTGCTTACAGTGATGTCGCCAGTCTGAGCTGGCTGCGTGATGATTGGGTGCCGCCGAAGATTGAAATCGCGACCTTCAGAAAATCAGGGAAAGTGGCGAAGCTCGATCTGATTGAAGCGGTATTGTTTCTTGATTATCCGATTAATAAACTGCTTACGATCCTGGCGTCGAAATTGGAGGATAACGGTATAATAAGTATTGTGTCGAAACAGCCGTTAAAGATCGAAGTGCTTAAAAGGCCCACCGGTTTGAGATATTATGAAGCTGCTTTTCTCGATGCCATAAAATCAGACGGTTCACTGAATCAGGAGGGATTAAAATCATTGATAACCCAGGTTGTTGAAAAGGTATCCATGAAATCCTGGGATTGTGATCCAAAGGCGACAAAATTATATTATGAGGAAAAGTTCGGCGCGCCTTCGACCGAAAAGCCGATTGATAAGGAATATAATAAGTCAGAATACTATGATTATCTTCTGAACCGGCGATTCGGTAATTATCGATATTACAATGAAATGGAGTCGTCATTCACTGCATACAGTGAACCGATTCAGAATTACTCTGTGTTCGTCCGTTCAGATGCCTGCCACAGCGCCTGCTATGTTCACACCGCCTGCCACGACGCCTGCCATTCGGCATGTCACTCGGCATGTCACTCAGCCTGCCATTCGGCCTGTCATTCAGCATGCCATTCAGCCTGTGTGAGCGGGGGAGCACACTGATGTTCAAATATTTAAAAATACCCGGACTGTCAAGATTGAAGACAATCAGAAAAGTCTCACCCCGACCTGCAGAGACTGCAGGTTATGATATCAGCTGGGTGGATGAATTCGTGACGAAGATAAAACCATATATTTATGTACGAAAACGTGACAATCTTTTGATTCTTATTCCCAACCAGGTTTATAAACTCAACCAGTCGGCAGTGGGTATGCTTGATTTTCTTTTGAAAGGACATTCCATCAGTGAGTTGTGTAATATCGTGGGTGGTGATGAAAACAGAAGAAGAGATATCCATTTTTTCTTCTGTGATCTCAGGGCGATAATAAGTGGATGTCTGCGTGAGAACGAAGAGCGTGCCGCAGTAAGTTACTATGAGTTCAACAATGAACTTAACGATTACCCGGTGATTTCGGAATTTGCGGTTACTTACCGCTGCAATCTGAACTGCGGATTCTGTTATGTCGGTGCGAAAGAATACGGCGAGTTGAGCACAAATGATGCGAAGAAAGTACTGTTCAAGATTATTAAAGAAGCCCAGGTGCCTTCAGTCAGTTTCACCGGCGGCGAACCGCTGCTTCGGAAAGATCTGTGCGAGTTGGTCAAATATGCATCTGAATTGGGTCTTTGGACGAACCTCATTACAAACGGCACCTTGATCACCGAAGAGCGGGTGCAGGTATTGAAAGACGCCGGTCTGTCGAGCGCCCAGGTGAGTATCGAGGGGCACAATCCAGAAGTGCATGACAGGGCAACCGGGAAGCTCGGTTCATTTGATGCGACGGTAAAAGGAATAAAGCTGCTTTTGAAAGCAGGGATCCCCGTACATACCAATACGACGGTTTCAAGAATCAATCTGCCGTATCTTGAGGAGATCGTGCTTCTTGCAAAAAAGATCGGTCTTCAGAGACTTTCGATGAATCTGGTAATTCCCTGTGGCAGTGCCTCAGAAAGGAAAGATCTCTGGGTGTCTTATTCCGAAGTCGGAGATCATATTATGAGAGTAAAACATCGTGCAGAGCAGGAGAATATTAAATTTCTATGGTATTCACCGGTACCGATGTGTACCTTCAATCCCATTGCATACGGGTTCGGCAACAAATCCTGTGCCGCGATCACCGGTCTCCTGAGCATCGATCCACTGGGTAATATCATTCCCTGTTCATCCTGGCGTAAACCGGTCGGTTCCCTCTTAACCGAGAAGTTCACTACTATCTGGAATTCAGAGATGCTGGGCTATTTTAAAAATATCGAATACGCTCCTGAAGAATGTCGTGAATGCATTCACCTCGAAATCTGCAAAGGCGCCTGTCCTCTTTACTGGAAGGCGGTGGGAGTGAAAGAATTATATGGAAGAACATAAGGTCTATTTCATCTTTGATAAAATCAGCCCCGGACTGCGTGCTTTGATTTCCGCACTGTTGATCATCACGGGTTTTCTTTTTCAATTCGCCTCAAAGAATATCCTTGCCGGTTTGCCCTTTATCATCGCCTGCGTTGTACTTAATTTCATCAAAGGCATTTCCATCAAGAGAGTGGTGCCGAAAAGCTTGAAGTGGTGTGAGGTTACACCACAAAAGATAGATCAGGTTTTTGAACAATGTAAAAGAATTAATAAATTTCGTTCCGGCGACATCGGATGCATCGTCACCGGTTTTGTTGTTTTTGTTATGGTTCTTTCTTTCGGCATACCGCTCCTTTCAGTGATCGGCTCTATATCATTTCCTGTGGTCGCTACAGTGGTTAATCTGTTCATCCTGTTCGGCGGTA
>DRIG01000014.1 GCA_011052815.1 candidate division WOR-3 bacterium
CGACGGTCAACGGCGGCTGGAGCAATAGTACAGCTGGAACTTCCTCGATTGTGGGCGGTGGATATATGAACAAGGCGAATGGTTATACATCGGTTGTTGCAGGCGGAAGGGTTAATACTGCCAATAATTACTATACCGCGATTTGCGGCGGTTACGCCGATACGGTTAACGGTCATTACAGCGGTGCCCTTTCCGGATACAGTAATCTCGCCGGTGACGCCTCTGCCGATACCGCAGTAGTTATCTGCGGCGGTTGGGACAATTCGGCGACTGCGAGATATAGTTTTGTCGGTGGTGGTAAGAACAATAATGCCCGTGGTTTATACTCAGTGGTCAGTGGTGGTGGAGGTTCGACTGCCGCTGATTCCAATTCTGCCCGTGGTGATTATTCTGTGGTCGCAGGTGGCAGTGGAAACATTGCGACTAATTCTTATTCAACAGTAAGTGGAGGAGGTGATAACACTGCCGGCGGTTCTTATTCGACGGTCAACGGCGGCTGGAGCAATAGTACAGCTGGAACTTCCTCGATTGTGGGCGGTGGATATATGAACAAGGCGAATGGTTATACATCGGTTGTTGCAGGCGGAAGGGTTAATACTGCCAATAATTACTATACCGCGATTTGCGGCGGTTACGCCGATACGGTTAACGGTCATTACAGCGGTGCCCTTTCCGGATACAGTAATCTCGCCGGTGACGCCTCTGTTGATACCGCGGTGGTTGTTTGTGGTGGTTGGAACAACTCGGCAACCGAGAAATATGATTTTATCGGTGGTGGTTCCAGCAACATCACCAGTGGTAATTATGCCGTAGTGGTCGGGGGAGTCGGCAACACCGCCGGTAATAATTATTCTACCGTGACAGGAGGAAGTAGTAACAGTGCCACTGGTTATGGTAGTATGGTTGCTGGTGGGTTTGACAACAGTGCATCTGGAACGCGTGCCGCAGTAGGTGGTGGAGACAGCAACACCGCCAGTGGTAGTTACAGCTTAGTATGCGGCGGTAGTAGCAACACGGCCAGTGGTAGTTATGCCGCGGTTGCAGGCGGATTTAACAACACCGCTGATGGTGATTATTCATTTGCATTCGGGCGGTATGCGAGTACGGCAGGTCATGACAGTGTTGCGGTTTTTGATTGGGGAGCTGGTCTTGGTCATTTCTTCATTGGTACTGATGCGACGAATACGGCTTATCGCCTTTATGTGAGTGGTTCGGCATATTGCACCGGTTCCTGGCAGAGCTCTGACCAGGATTTCAAGTTCAATGTCAGACCGCTTGTTCAACCTCTGGAGATTGTTAAAAATATGAAACCGGTTCGATTCACCTGGAAGCAAGGTTATGAAAAATACGGTATCAGCGGCGGCAAAGATGATATCGGATTCATCGCTCAGGCTCTGCAAAAAGCTTTACCTGAACTGGTGGCTGAAGGTGCTGATGAGAACCATCTGGCAATTAACTATGATCATATCACGGCGGTTAATACTGCGGCGATCAAGGAATTAATCGAAATCGTAGAGAATCAAAAAGCGGAAATCGAGCAACTCCGTGCTGAAGTGGAAAGGTTGAAAAAGGGAAAGTAAATAGTTGACAGAGGTATGAAAAATAATTATAATATATAATTAGAGTTATTAAAATGGGAACAGAACACGAGGAGGAAATGTGAAAAAAATGATAATGCTTTTGTTCCCGTTATTATTGGCGGCACAGAGTTATGTATTGAAAAGAGATGTTCTTTCCGCTGGTGGGAGAAAGAGTACTTCAACAAACTATGTGTTGCAGGGAACAATCAGCCAGACTGCAGTCGGCAGAGTGGAGGATACGGATTACGAAGGAGTGATTGGTTTCTGGCATCCCCCAGAAGGAACTCCGCCTTCTGCACCTTATATATATGTCGCAAAATCAAGTCATGACGCGGTGTTGACCTGGAATAAGATAACGACTGATACGCTCGGTAATCCTGAAACGATGTATTATTATGTTGTATACAGAAGTACATCGCCTTCTTTTATTCCAGGTCCGTCAGATTCGGTCGGTGCAACGATCCAGCCGGATACCACATTTACCGACACAGGAGTTCTTGATTCCACATCCAGTTACTACTATCTCGTAAAGGCGGTCGATGTCGCAGGCAACCGCAGTAAAAAATCGAATATGGGGTATGTTTTTCATAAAGCGTTTGTTGAGAATCCATCTGCTACTGATAAAAACTGGACAAGCATACCATGGCACAGCGAATACTCCACGGTTTCGGATTTAACAACAGACTTGAGCCCTTCTGGAGATCCACTGACCAAGATCACGAACTTACGTGATGATCAGTTGTATGAGAGTTATACCTGGACCACAGTGCCGTTTCCTCATTGGTCAGGTACTGATTTTGCAATTACTTCTGGCCGTGGTTATGAGATGGTGACGGCGAAGGATACTTCTTTGATACTGGTTGGTTCAAACAATCCCGACGGTTCGATTACTTTGAATGAGAATCCGTCGGCTACTGATAAAAATTGGGTTTCGATACCGTACAATGCAGTTTATAATACAGTGAGCGATATTACAGATGAATACAGTCCTTCTGGAGATCCGCTGACCAAGATAACGAATTTACGTGATGATCAGTTGTATGAGAGTTATACCTGGACCACAGTGCCGTTTCCTCATTGGTCAGGTACTGATTTTGCAATTACTTCTGGCCGTGGTTATGAGATGGTGACGATAAATGATACGTCGTGGAATCCCACAGAGTACACAAATTCATCAAAGGAAGCATATATTTTGAGTAAGAGAGAGTATCCGGATGTAGAGGTTTGTTTGGGGACATCTGCTGAATCTGACCGTGCTCCTCTCTGGAGAGTAGATGTTTCAAATACAGATCTTTTATCTCTTGAAGGAACCCGTCGGATAAACTATGATGATGCCGAGAAATATAGGCCGTTAAGCACGGAAGCAAGCTTCGAACACAACTACCGTGAGGTGGGCATTTCTCATGTTGTACATGCATATTTCGAGTTGGAAGGGTGCAGCGACATTGTCTTTACGGCATATCGGTTGAATAATCCTAATGATGTACTGACTGATTGTCTTATCGGCTGTGGCGTTGAACGTTGGAAGTCATTTGGGGCGCTCTGGTTTGATACGGGGAATTTCAAACAACCGTGGAAAGATGGTGAAGAGGTTATTCTTATTGTAGAGGCGGTGAAAGACGGCCAGGCATACTTCAGTGTTTCGGAATTCAAATTGAATTCACTGGTCGACATTCAGGAATTGGGAGAGATTGTATTAACACCTTTTCCTCAACCTGCTTTACTGGAATCATCGAATAAGATAACCTGGCAGAGAACGGATGAAAATGCTGTTATCGGCTACAGCCTGTATCAAGGCAATGAAAGGTTGAATAATAGAATTCTGGTAGAAAATGATTATCCGACAGGCAGTGAACTTACTTTGAAACCTGTGATTAAAGGCGGTTATGAAACTGTTTATGATTCCCGGAAAGTTCAAACTATATCAGGAAAACACTATACACCATTGTGTTATTCTTTTAGTGTCTATCCAAGCCTCTTCAGTAAAAATACGGAGATTACTTATGTTATTCCGCATCAAACAGAAATCAGCATCAAGATTTATGATATCACGGGCAGAGAAGTCAAAACCCTGTTTTCAGGGAAGAGTGATTCTGGTTATTACCAATTAAATTGGAACGGTATTGATGATGTGGGAAGAATTGTTGCTGCAGGGGTTTATTTTATTCGGTTTAGTGCGGAAAAATACAGAAGCTGCCGTAAAATTGTTTTCGTCCGCTAAAATCAGAGGGCATGATTCTGGTTGAGAAAATGATAGGAGGATTTGTATGAGAATCTTGGGCAGGATGTTATTTTTGTTGTTTGTAGGAATTGGGTTGGTCTTCAGTCAGTCTCACGAGGTGATTCAGGCTGTTTATATCTGGCCTGATGGCGTTGATACAACGGGGAAGCATTTTGTATTCTATGATTTATATCATCCTGAAACTCATTGCCTTGATTTATCTGATCCAGCAACCTATGTTGAAGATTGGACCGCCAGTTGGGATTGTATTGTGTGGCATAGTGATGCAGGTAACTTCCCGGATTGGCAGGGTGGTGATACCTGTATTGCGTTTGGTTCTTTTGATAGTGCTTATGCTGCGGACCCTTCTGGTTATGGGAACAATCCTAATCATCGAGGATATTACTGGTTGTTTTCTGATACACTGGATCCGACTCAAGATCCGCAGTATTGGGATCCCAGCGATACCCTTCGCGTTATGCCAAAGCCGATAGTGTCTCAGACAGGGGCAGGTGCTGGAGCCAATGATACAATCTGGGTGAAAATTCCCAATCCGAATGAAACCCGTCGTGCAGATCAGACTGAATACGATGTTATGGGATTCTATCTTGTGGCGGACAGCACAGGTACCGGTACGCCGAATGCCCTTGATGCCGGTAATGTGGTGGATATCGGGTTTGTGGCTGTGCAGGGCGACACCGCCGATACTACAGTATTTTATTGTCTGGAAGGTGATTATTTCCTGCCCTGGACACACTGGACCACATATTTCGCATACAAGATCGTAGCCCGACCAGATACAGTCGATGCTTCGGCTGATACAATGGGTTATACAACATACTACTGGTCGCAAAATTCTGATGCGATTGATGTTTACCAGAATGTCGTTGGTTCAAGAGAGGGAATGATTTTGAAGCCAAAGCCTGGAGTTCTTCGGAGTTTTCCGAATCCTTTTAAAGACAGGATTGAGTTTTTATTGGCTTCTTCGGATGTCGGTGACGTAGAATTTAGGGTCTATAATATTAGTGGAGAATTAGTAGCACAGTTTGTAAACGAATCATCCTGTAACCTGGTCTGGTACGGTACGGATAATTCAGGTAAGAAACTCAGTCCGGGAGTCTATTTTGTCCGGATAACCGGGACAGATATAGATTTGACAGAAAAGGTGATTATTGAGAGATAGTCCGAACCAAAATTAATTTTTTGTATATGTAGAGGGAGGAAAAATGAGGGAGAAAAGAATTTGTTTATCTATGATTATTGCTGCCTTTATATTTTGTTTAAAGGCGGATACAGGTTTTTCCTTTCAGGTATCAAAGAATGAGGTGCGTTCAGTACCACAATTACTCAATTATCAGGGATATCTGACCGATAGCCTGCAGATTCCGCTTGATGACACGCTGGATATGGTCTTCAAGATTTATGATGCGTCAAGCGGCGGCAATGAGTTGTGGAATGAGACCCAGACCGGCGTGATCATCGAACGTGGAGTATTCAGTGTGTTGTTGGGGAGTGTGAATGCGATACCGGATTCAGTCTTCACCGCCGGTACGGCGCGCTGGCTGGAGTTGACTGTGGGAGGAGAGGTGTTATCACCGCGCACGCGGATTACATCAGTGGGGTACGCATATACAGCTACCTATTCAGATACTGCGGAGTATGCGCGCAATGCAGTAGCAGATAATGACTGGCAGGTTTCCGGGAATGATATGTGGTCAATTCCATGGGGGAGCGTCGGGATCGGAACATCCACGCCGGTTTACAAACTTTCAATAGACGGCAAACTCAATGTCTACGGTGGGGATATCTCGCTTGACGATCACAAAGTGGATCACTGGCAGGATTACAATATCGCCGTCAATACCGGTGGTGTTCTGGGTATCCATTGTGATGGAGGTGCTCCGGGTCAGGAGTTGAGCCTAAGGACCGACGGTAACCTCTATGTTGACGGAAGTATCGGGGTCGGCACCACCACCCCTGCGGAGAAAATAGATGTCAACGGAACGGTTCAGATGATCGGATTCAAGATGCCGACCGGAGCAGCGGATGGTTATGTGCTTACTTCAGACAGCTCTGGAGTTGGAACCTGGCAGCCGAGTTCCGGGGGTAGTGATAACGATTGGGTTCGGGGAACACCGGACAGCGTTTTATTTACTGCCAATTATCTCAGCATTGCCCGTGGTGGAGCCGGAAATGTGTTTTATGGAAACAATGTTCACACCCATGTCAATTTCGGGGTTGCATGTACCACAGGTCACAGCGACATCGGCAATGATCCTTACACCACCATCAGCGGCGGCTACGGTCACAGAGTTCGGGCTGAGTACACGACGATCAGTGGAGGACGCAGGAATTATATTTCCAACCTTGGATATTATGGGTTCATCGGGGGTGGCTCCAACAATAGTGTCGGAGATGGGTATGCTATGGTTGGAGGAGGTACTAATAACACTGCCGGTGGAAGGAGCTCAGTTGTGTGCGGGGGCTCGAGCAACAGTGTTAATGAATTATTCTCGACAATAGTCGGTGGGATATCCAATACTGTTGATGGCTATCGTTCTGGTATTCTCGGCGGGCAAGATAATTATGTCAGTGGCAACTTCGCTTCGCTGGTTGGGGGGTGTTTCGACACGGTAAGAGCCTGGTATGGAGGCGTCCTCTCCGGTTACAGCAACCTGGCCGGCGATGCGGAGGGCGATACTGCGGCAATCGTTGTTGGAGGTCGGGATAATGCTGCAACCGGTTACTACTGTTTCGTAGGGGGTGGTAAAAATAACCGGGCTGCTTTTGGCTACTCTATTACTCTTGGAGGATTTGCTAACGTTGCCGATTCCTACTATGCGGCCGTAATGGCAGGGGAAGGTAACAAAGCCGATGGTTCTTACTCTTTTGTCGGCGGGGGATTCAATAATGCGGCCCGAGCACTACATTCTACCGTAGCTGGAGGTAATGCGGATACCGTGAATAGCATCGATGGATTTGCTACCAACTATAGCACCTATGTTTTAAGCAGTCACAGCCGCTCCGCTGCGTTCACTACCAGTCACACTACTTCCTCAAACCAGGTCCGTGCCGCAAATTTTTCGACCGGCACCTTGGTCTTCACGATGGACCATCCATTTGACCCGATGAATAAGATTCTCAATCAGTATGCGGTCGGTTCTTCTGAGCCGGTATTTGTCTATAACGGCACTGCCTATATCAAAGATAACGGTCGGGTCGAGGTGAAACTTCCTGATTACTTTGATGAGATAAACAAGAATCCGAGAATCCAGTTGACCGGAGTCGGGACCTATGAGATTTATGTGGCTGAGAAGATTAAAAACAACAGATTCGTTATCGGTGGTAAACCCGGTACAGAAGTCTACTGGACAGTGACTGCGGAACGCAAGGATGTCCACGCCCGGATTGCAAAGATTCTTACTCCTGTGGAACAACCCAAGACCGGCCATTTAATCGGCCATTCCTTAGATGACGACGCAATGATCGGCATCTATGACCGCATTAAGACCAAGGGTGATTTCCACTGGCTCACTGAAGAAGGCAGACGGGTGCATCAGGAGTCGAAGAAAATACTGAAATAAGTGAGTAGGTCAGGGAGAAGGGGTTGGAATAGGCGAGAAGAAATAGACACGATCTTGTTGTGATTAGTTGAATACTTGCCGAGCCGTTTAAAAGTCGATAAACAGGAATATTAAATTACTTAATCGTCTTCTTTTTTTCTGGTTTCCAGGTAGGTGCCGATCAGATAACCAAGTACTATCAGAAAGATAATCATCAAGGTACGCCAGAAACCTACGGTGGCGAAAAATATTCCGATAACACCCGCGATAACCGCACCCACGAGGGCTTTATTAAAGTTGAACATATTCTATTTTATTCAATATTCGTTTTTTGTCAATTATTTTATTGAACAGAACTTGTCAACCTGTAGAAGAATTATTCTCTTTATTTTGTTGATTCAACCTTTCTCTGCTCTGTAGCTCCGCTTTTTTCAGGTCTTCCCTTACAAAGAACCCAAGCGTGATTATTAATGCTATTATCAATAAAGCGAACGCCGTTTTAGTGAAAATAAGAAAATCATAGGTGCCGTGTAGCACTATAGCAAGGAGAAGACCTTTTATAAGCAGCTGATTTTCCTTCTCTCCCGCGAATCTGGCGCGCCCGATATAGTATCCCATCAGGGCACCGAAAAAGGCGTGTCCCGGAACAGCAAGGAACGCCCGGGTAATACCGACACTGAGCCCGTGTTGTAGAACATAGAAAATGTTCTCAACGGTTGCAAATCCTAAAGATGCAGCGACCGTATAGACGATTCCATCCATCACTTCATCAAATTCGGTTGAATGATATATCCACCGTTTTACCGCCATAAACTTCAAGAACTCCTCAGTCGGGGCGATAATCACGAACGACGATATGAAGATATTGAGCAAGCCTGAACTGATTCTGTTGAGTCCCTGTATCAGGATTATTTCAATAATACCCGCCGGTATCACCATCAATGCGCCGATCAAAAATATCTTGATTATCTTCTTTTTGGGTTCTGGCTCATATTTATCCCGATGGTAAAAATACCAGAGGAGAAAAAAACAGGGAGCAAGGGCGATTGCAAGTAGTATCAATACCATATAATAATTTAATCATATTTCCGCCGGCGTCAAGTGTGCTTCTATTGACAAGTTTTAAATCCTAATTATAATAAGAAAAATAAGATCAAGAAAGGAGAAAAAGTGTATTTTTTTACTTTACTATGCCTTATTTGTATAGAGACAAATCTTGATTTTGATAATGTACAGATCCCTTTTGACGCCGAAGGTCAGATATACGAGATAGATAGTTTAATGGCGCAACAAATTAGTTTTTTTGAAGATTATTCTAAGATAAGAAGGGCGTTTTTATTTCTTGAACCAGATTCTTCTTATGTTATTGAAATATATACTCAAAAAGATAAAGTTTTTTTAAGAAAACGGATAGGTGTTTCAGAAGAGACGGTCTTAGAGATTCAAAAAGAAATTGCAGCACTTCAAACACAAAAAAAGACGAAAGTGGTATATGACCGCTCTGGTTATGGCAGGTTTCTTCGTAATTCATTTCTTTTCGCCTATGGGGTTCAGGCACCACTTACCGCCATAGCTTTTACTGCTGATGACTATGATTTCCGAAGCAGTACTGCCGTATATATGCTTTCAAGCGCCGCCAGTTTTTTTATTCCGCTTATGTTGACGAAAAAGTGTGATGTTTCAAAAGCCCACGCTGATTTGTATCTTTGGGGTGGAATTCACGGTCTCTATATTGCTGGAGCATTGAG
Source organism: candidate division WOR-3 bacterium (assembly GCA_011052815.1). Lineage (NCBI taxonomy): Bacteria > Pseudomonadati > Caldifarciminota > Caldifarciminota bacterium. The sequence continues at coordinate 9,113 of DRIG01000014.1, forward strand.
TAGTATTGTCGATATTAAATTTTATGAAAGAGGTGGTGCTTTGATTACTGTGAGTGGCAGTGTTATTGGTGAGTATATAGGTTTCCAGTCAGTCAATAAATTCAGTCTAAGCCTGGGACGGGGGAGTATGATTTATATTATTAGTGATTTTACTGGACTGAGTGCCGCCGGTATACTCGGGTTGATTGATAATTGGCAAGATCCGCTGTTCAATTATAAACATTATCTCGGTGCTTCTCTGATCGGTTTTGGTGGCGGTATTGCAACTGGTGCTTTACTCACAAAGAATATAGACCTGGCTGATGGTGACCCGGCAATCTTTGCCAATTGTGGAATAGTCGGCGCTTTGAGTTTACCGATCATCCTGACCTGGTTTGATGGTCCGGGTGATAACATATCTGAAAAGATTTATATTTCAGCCGGACTTACGGGACTGGGTTTGGGTTCTTACGTGGGTCATAGGATTGTCAAAAATAAGAATTTTACTGAAAACGCAGGCGATAATATAGTTTTAGGCGGTTTGGCTGGTGCCCTAACTGGTGCGGGTTGTGTTTTTTTGATGAAATCTGACGATTCTAAGGTCTATTATACCGCTGCCTTGGCAGGTGATATTATTGGTGCATTAGTTACTGCCCGGCTCATTAATCCTGGTGATTCCGAGAAACACAGTAGGCTTCGTTTTTATCCTGAAACAATGATTTCTCTTGCTTTGTCTTCAGTCTGCGATACACCGACCAGGGGTCCACTCGTGTCATTCAGTTTTTGAACAGATTGGTTTAAATAGATGAATAATTTGCTTGTTTGATTACAATAGGATAACTATGATTACACTCGGTATCGAGACCTCCTGTGATGAAACGGCAGTCGGGATAATAGACGAGAATAGGATTCTGGCGAATGTGGTTTCTTCACAGATCATCCATTCAAAATTCGGCGGAGTTGTACCGGAATTAGCCGCCCGAAACCATATCAAGGTTATTGTTCCTTTATTAAAGGTCGCCCTTGAAACCGCTCAGATAAAACTTGAAAATGTTGAGTTGTTCAGTGTAACCTATGGTCCGGGTTTAATCGGTGCTTTGCTTGTCGGATTGTCATTTACCAAATCCCTCGCCATCGCCCTCGAAAAGCCATTCATCGGGATAAATCATCTGGAGGGACATATCTATGCCCTGCATATTCAACAGCAGATGCATTATCCTTATCTTGTTCTGCTGGTTTCCGGCGGGCATACCGAAGTTATTCTTGTAAAGGATGAATTCGACTATAAAACCATAGGAAAGACAGTTGATGATGCCTGTGGTGAGGCGTTTGACAAAGTCGCCAAGTTGATGAAATTACCATATCCCGGTGGTCCGTATATTGAAAAGGCGGCGAAGAAAGGCAGGATAGGAACGGTGAAGTTTCCCGTGCCGAAACCCGGCGCCTATAATTTCAGCTATGCCGGTTTAAAGACCGCAGTGTTGTATTATGTGAGGGATAATCCCGGGTATGACCGTGGTGATGTTGCGGCGGGTTTTCAGGAGGCGGCGATCGAACATCTGATTCAGGTGGTGGACAGGGCACTCACTGCAACCGGCACAGAGAGGCTTGGGATAGTAGGGGGGGTGTCGGCGAATAAAAGGCTCCGTGAAAGGTTCACTCAACTGGCTGAAAAGAGGAAAGTAAAGTTACATATCCCGCAGTTCCAACATTGCACTGATAACGGTGTGATGATCGCCCTTGCCGGAGCTGCACGCTTTAAGAAATTCGGTCCCTCAGAGCTGTCACTTGATGCTCTCGCCCGACAGAGACTGGATAAGATCAGTGTCGGTCAGCCTTGCTGTTGACTTTTAACCGATTTTTACTAAAATAACTAAATGAAGAAGATTGCACTCTGCAACCAGAAGGGCGGCGTGGGAAAGACCGCAACCGCTGTGAATCTGGCTGTCGGGCTCTCTCTTGCCGAGAAGAACGTTCTTCTGGTTGATATTGACCCTCAGGCAAATGCGACGAGCGGACTCGGGATTGATTACCGTTCTCTTGATCTATCGATCTATGATTGTCTTTATAAATCGGAATTGGTGCAAAAGACAATCATAAAAACCAAATGGCCGAGACTTTCTGTCCTGCCTTCCACGCCGGATTTAGCTGGTGCCGAGATTGAATTTGTCGACCAGGAATCCCGGGAGGAGAGATTGAAAAAATTGTTGAATACGATTAACGACACCTATGATTTCGGAATTATTGATTGCCCGCCGTCGTTGGGAATTTTGACGGTCAACGCCCTTGTGGCTTCAGACAGTGTGATTATTCCGATTCAGTGTGAATACTATGCACTTGAAGGGCTTGAAAAGCTGCTCAAAACACTGAAGGCGATAAAGAACAATTTAAACAGAAATCTTGTTATTGAAGGTATTCTATTGACGATGTTCGACGCCCGATTGAATTTAGCCAAAGATGTAGTTGAAGATATCCGCGCACATTTCCCCAACATTGTTTTTGAGACCGTTATACCACGGTCCGTACGTATTGCGGAGTCGCCTTCTTACGGCAAATCTGTAATTCACTACCGAATATCCTCACCCGGTGCTCAGGCTTATTTAAATTTAACGAGGGAGTTGTTGAATCATGCGTAAAAGAGCCTTAGGTAAAGGAATTGAAGCATTAATCCCTGTTAAAGAAGAAGAGTCGCTTCAGCAGGGCTATAGGATGATACCGATAGCCGACATCAGTCCTAATCCCTATCAGCCGCGTGCCGGGATAGATGAGGCTGATATCAAAGAGCTGGCGGCTTCCATTAAAGAAAAGGGGATTATCGAACCGGTGATCGTCAAGAAAGCAGGAAAAAAATATATTCTGGCTGCCGGTGAAAGACGGCTCAGGGCTGCGCGGGTCGCCGGATTGAAAGAAATCCCGGCGGTCATCCGTGATTTAACCGACCAGGATCTGCTGGAGATCGGATTGATTGAGAATCTGCATCGTAAAGATTTGAATCCTGTTGAAGAAGCAATCGCCTATGATGAACTTAATAAAAAATTCGGTATGACTCATGAACGGATCGCTCAACTGGTTGGTAAGGATCGTTCTACAATCACCAATACTTTGAGAATACTCGGTCTTCCAGAAAAGGTGAAAAGATATCTGAAAGAGGGCAAGTTGACCTCTGGCCATGCGAGGGCTTTACTGGGTGTCCAGGATGAGATAAGATTGCTGCAGTTGGCGGACCGTATCGTCAAAGAAGAGTTATCAGTGCGGGCAGCCGAAATTTTAATCAAGAGGGTTCAGAAAAGGCCGACAATCATACCCGGCCCGCAAAAAGAGCCGAATCTCTTGATTCTGGAAGATGAACTGTCGAAGTTGCTCCATACCAAGGTCACGATCGAATGGAAGAGAAATAAAGGAACAATAACGATTTATTATTACAGTCTGGAGGATTTTACACGAATTCATGAAATATTAAAGAAGGGAAAAAAATCATAGAAGGAGGTGTGGATGTACAAAGGGTCTTTTGTAGCGATTGTCACCCCGTTTAAAGATAATGGACTTGATGAAGAGGGTTTGAGGAAAAATATCAGATTTTTGGTGGATAAAGGTTCGAACGGCATCGTCGCCTGCGCGACAACCGGAGAGAGCCCGAGTTTGAGTGAGGATGAATTTGAGAGAGTCATTAAGATAGCACTGGAAGAGGTTGATAACAGGGTGCCGGTGATCGCCGGAGCAGGTACCAATTCTACGGCAAAGACGATAAAACTTGTTCAGAAGGTCGAAAAATTCGGTGCTCAGGGAGCACTGGTCGTGGCTCCTTATTATAACAAGCCGACACAGGAAGGGCTCTATCAACATTTCCGTCGTGTGAGTGAAGCGAGCGGTATTCCGATAATCGTCTATAATGTACCGAGCAGAACAGGATGCAATATTTCACCCGATACTGTTGTGAGATTGGCTAACGATTGCAAGAACATCGTCGGTTTGAAGGCGGCAAGCGGTAATTTAGACCAGGTCTCGGATGTGATAAGGCAGTGCAGTGAGGAGTTTGATGTGTTATCCGGAGATGATTCTTTGACATTCCCTATGCTTGCGATCGGTGCGAAAGGGGTTATTTCGGTAATAGCGAATATCCTTCCCAATGAAGTGGCATTGATGTGCCGACTCTTCTTTGAAGGGAATATCAAGGAGGCGAGAAAGATACATCTCAAGTTGTTCCCGCTGGTTAAGGCATTGTTCATCGAGACCAATCCGGTTCCGGTCAAAAAGGCGATGGAATTGATGGGTATGCCGTCCGGAAAACCCCGTTTGCCGCTCGTTGAGATGAGTCAGGTTAATGTTCCGATTTTGAAAAAGAAGCTGATAGAATTTGGTGTTGAACTATGATTAAGATAATAATTTGCGGTGCGGCAGGCAGGATGGGGAGGGAGATTATCTCCGCTGCTCAGGAATCCCATGACTTCAATATTATCGCCGGAGTCGAAGCTCCTGACAACCCCAATATAGGTAAGACGATAGCGGGAATAACAATCATAGATGATTTGATTTCTGTAGTACCGGAGAGTGATTGTGTGATTGACTTCACGAATCATCAGGCAGCGCTTGAGAATCTTCAGAAGGTTAAAGATTTCAAAAAACCGTTTGTCACCGGCACGACCGGATTCAGTGATTCCGAGATGCAGACCTTTGTAGAATTTTCAAAGCAATTTCCGATATTCCTCGCTCCCAATATGTCTGTGGGTGTAAATCATTTGTACAAACTGGTCGAAGATTCTGCAAAGGTTCTTTCGGACTTCGACGTGGAGATCGTCGAAACTCATCACCGGGCGAAAAAAGATGCTCCTTCAGGAACAGCCAGGGCGATCGCCCGGGTCATAAAGGGAGTGAGACCTGATGTCGGTTTTATCTACGGCAGGGAAGGGCTGGTCGGAGAACGAAAAAAGGATGAGGTATGCGTTAATTCAGTGCGCGGCGGTGATGTGGTAGGAGAACACCGTGTTTTGTTCCTGGGGAACGGTGAATTCATTGAATTGAGGCACTATGCCACTTCAAGACGTTGTTTTGCTGCGGGAACACTTGAAGCGGTTCGTTTTATCATAAAAAAAACCGCCGGCCTTTACGGCATGCAAGATCTGCTGGTTGTCTGATATTCCGGGTTTTTGACTTGACTAAGGGGTTCTAATTTGTATAATACTTAGATATGAAGGTTTCCATTGTGGTCCCTGCATATAACGAAGCGGTGAATATTCCTTTTCTGATAGAGGAATTCGATAAATTCATCAAGAAACATAGAAATTACGAAGTGATTCTTGTGGATGACGGTTCTGAAGACGGAACATCTTCGATTGCTGAAGAACATAAGAGGGGTTATTTGAAGGTTGTAAGACACAAAAGGAATATGGGAAAGACCCAGGCGATTATATCCGGCACAAAAGCGGCTCGGGGTGATGTGATTGTAATTTTTGATGCTGACCTTCAATACGACCCTGATGATATTCCCAGATTGGTCGAACTCATCGAAAACGGGGCGGATGTAGCCACAGGATGGAAGCAGGGGGATTACGACAAGAAATTTGTTTCCCGAATATACAATTCTTGGGCACGGCGTCTGTTTGATCTTGAAATCCATGATATGAATTCCGTCAAGGCTTTTAAGAAAGAATTGCTCAACGATATTCCGTTGAGAAAAGACTGGCATCGCTATATTGTACCTCTCGCCAAAGACGCCGGTTATAAAATTCAGGAAGTGAAGGTTACTCTCCGTCCTCGTAAATACGGCTCTCCAAAATACCAGAGTAAATTCAGAATATTGATAGGGCTTTTCGATCTGCTCGCCGTTAAATTCCAATTGACATTTATGCAGAAACCGCTTCTGTACTTCGGGACGATAGGACTTTTCTCCATAGGACTGGGGATCTTGACCGGTATTGTGACGATCATCCTTCGGCTGCTGGGGCATGGTTTCAGGCCGCTTCTGTATCTTGTTATTCTTTTGATTATTTCCGGCATTCTCTTTTTTTCTCTTGCACTTATCGGTGAATCAATACGGGCAATTCTCGATCGACTTGAAAAAAGAGAACTTTAAGAAATTATCGACGTTCTTCCGTGTCGCTGTCGGTGCCGCTCTCATCATTTTACTTTTGTGGCGTCTTGATGTCAATAGAATCGTTTCAAATATCAAAGGTATCTCGGGCGAATATTTACTGTTGGGCTTGTTTTGCTACCTTTTATTTATTGTCATCTCAACATGGCGCTGGCAGATTCTTCTCGATTTCAAGAATTTTAAAATTCCTTTCTGGAAGACGCTGATGATCTATTTCATCGCTACTTTTTTCAATAATTTTCTGCCGACCACGATCGGAGGAGATGTAATGAGGGTTCTATATTCGATGAGGTCTCGAAGAGCGGATGCCCTGGCTACGGTGCTCGTTGATAGAATTTTGGGTTTTGTCGGTTTGTTCATCTTTGCCTTTTTCGCGGTGCTGTATCTTTTGATCGTTCAAAAACAGACTGAGTTTTTACCTTTAATAGTCATCGGTCTGGCTGTAATACTTATTATCACTTATGTTTTTTTCTCGGAACGTGTTTTTGCAAAAATATCACCGTTGGTTGAGAAGATAAAAGTTTTGAAATTGGGGAGAAGATTGAATCATCTGCATGAAGCGGCGACGGATTTCGGGGGCGCCTGGGGACCGATTACTTTGTGTATCGTGCATTCAATAATAATCCAGATTCTTCTTGCGCTCGGTCCTTTCGTGGTAATGAAGGGAATGGATAATAGCGCTGTCGGGCTGCTGCCTTTTTTTATTTATATCCCGATAATTAATGTTGTTTCAATGATCCCCATATCATTCAACGCCCTCGGCGTAAGAGAATATTTTTATATTCTGTTATTCGCGCGTGTCGGTGTCAGCGGAGAGACAGCAGTCGCTGTATCACTGGTCTCTTTTTTCCTGTATTTTTTACTTTCTATGTTCGGAGGCGTTTTATTCATCTTCTATAAAAGAGATAAAATATGAAAGGAGTTCAATTATGAAGGTTTGTATGATAGGAACAGGATACGTAGGACTTGTTTCGGGCACCTGTTTTGCAGAGATCGGACACGATGTCATATGTGTGGACAATGATCAGAAAAAGATTGATATTTTGAAAAAGGGAGGAGTTCCGATATACGAACCCGGCCTCAAAGAGATGATCAACAGAAACGTTGCGGCAGGAAGATTGCGTTTTACCACTTCAATCAGGGAAGGTGTTGAGAATTCCCTGTTTCTGTTCATCGCCGTCGGAACGCCGCCGAAAGAGGATGGAGAACCGGATCTTACGAGTGTTGAAAAAGTTGCAGAAGAAATCGGGGCGGCGATGACCGAGTATAAAATCATAATCGAAAAGAGCACGGTTCCGGTGCGTACCGGTGAGTGGGTGAGAACCGTGATTGAAAGATTCAGCCGAAAGGTCAAGAAGTTTGATGTGGCTTCGAACCCCGAATTTTTGAGAGAAGGATCTGCAATCAATGATTTTCTATCGCCGGACCGCATTGTTCTGGGGGTGGAGAGTAAAGAGGCGGAAGAGAAACTTCTCGAACTGTATAAGCCGATCGATGCCCCGAAAATCGTCACTGATCTTGCCAGTGCAGAATTGATAAAACACGCTTCAAACGCCTTCCTCTCGACCAAAATTTCTTTCATAAATGCGATTTCCATAATATGTGAGAAATCCGGTGCCGATGTTTTGAAGGTGGCAGAAGGCGTGGGATTGGATAAGAGAATCGGCAGGGCGTTTCTTAATGCCGGAGTGGGATTCGGCGGTTTTTGCTTTCCCAAGGACTTAAAAGCGTTCATCAGTATTGCGGCGAAACTCGGATACGATTTCAACCTCTTGAAAGAGGTTGATAGAATCAACAACGAACAGATGCTCAGGGTCGTGACAAAGCTGGAAGAGGTTTTATGGAATTTGAAAGACAAGGAGATAGGAGTTCTCGGTCTTGCGTTTAAACCGAATACCGATGATATGCGGTTCGCTCCTTCAATAACCATTATAAGAGAATTACAGAAGCACGGAGCAAAGATAAGGGGGTATGATCCAGTGGCAATGGAACGGGCACGGACGGTTATGCCGGATATCAGATACTGCTCTGATGCTTATGAAGTTGCAAAAGACGCTGATGCAATCGTACTTGTTACTGAGTGGGATGAATTCCGTAAACTCGATCTGGAAAGGGTTAAAAATGCGATGCGCCAACCGGTGTTCTTGGATGGAAGAAACGTTTTTGAACCGGAAGAGATGAAGAAAAGAGGATTCATTTACACAGGGATAGGTAGATGAGGATCATTATCACCGGTGGCGCCGGTTTCATCGGTTCTCACCTTGTCGACTATTATATAGAAAAAGGGAATGAAGTGGTGGTTGTCGATAACCTGATCAGCGGACAGAAGAAGAATCTTGTTCAGCACTTCGGGAACAAAAAATTCACTTTTATGGAAACAGATGTCTGTACGGTCACCGCGCTCGACGGAGATGTTGATTTGATTCTACATTTTGCCTGCCCGGCGAGTCCTTTTGACTATCTGAAATATCCTATTGAAACTTTGATGGTTATGTCTGCAGGTACCGCCAATATGCTCAAGCTCGCTCTTTCGAAAAAAGCCAAGTTTCTTCTCGCTTCCACGAGTGAGGTTTATGGAGACCCGGAAGAGCATCCACAGAAAGAGGACTACTTCGGTAATGTGAACCTGTTCAGCCCCCGGGCGGTTTATGATGAAGGAAAACGTTTCGCCGAAACATTGACTCTTGCCTTTCACAGAAAATACAGACTTCAGGTCGGCATTGTGCGGATATTCAACACCTATGGTGAAAGGATGCGCGCCGGAGACGGTCGGGTTATTCCGACATTCATTAATGAGGCGTTGAAGAATCAACCTCTGTCGATCTTCGGTGACGGTAAGCAGACAAGAAGTTTTTGTTATATCACTGATATGGTGAAAGCCATTGTGAAAGCGGTTCAAATCGACTATCCTTTGCCGATAAATGTCGGGAACCCCGCCGAGTACACGGTGCTTCAATTGGCAGAGGTGATAAAACGTCTTTGCAACAGCAAGAGCAGTTACCGTTTTTTACCTCTGCCTGACAGTGATCCGAAAAAGCGTAAACCAGATATTACTAAGGCGAGAGAATTGCTCTGCTGGGAACCCAAGGTTGATCTGGAAGATGGGTTGAAAAGGGTGATTGAATGGTTCAGGAGGGAAGAAAATGGGTGAATGGCTTAAACTACATGCCCTTAAGATTATAATAACCGTTGTCATCGGACTTGTTGTTTATCTGATTCTCCAGAATATCATTCCCCGCTTTGTCCACAGGACAATCAGTTTAAGGATGAAGAATAAAGAGAAGATTGAGATAGAAAAGCGAAGTCGGACGCTTTCGCGGGTGCTGACAGGGACCGCGGGTCTGTTGATTTGTCTGGTTGTTCTTTTTACCATCCTTGCGGAGATAGGAATCAATATAGCTCCCGCCCTGGCGAGTCTCGGAATCATCGGTGTTGCGGTGGGATTCGGTGCCCAGAGTTTGATAAAGGATTTCATAAACGGACTCTTCATCCTTATGGAAAACCAATATGGTATAGGTGATGTCGTGAAGATTGCGGGAATCAGCGGACTTGTGGAAGAGGTAAATCTGCGGCGGACGATTTTGAGGGATCTGGATGGCGTGGTTCATTATATTCCCAACGGTGTGATCAATACGGTGAGTAATATGACCAAGGAATTTTCCCGGGTTAATATGAATATTTCCGTGGCGTATCGGGAGGATTTAGACCATGTTATAGAAGTCATCAATCGGGTCTGCGCTGAAATGGCTGAGGAACCGATATGGAAAGGACGTATCAAGAAACCGCCGCAGGTCTTAAGGGTCGATGCTCTCGGTGATTCGGGCATTGAAATCAAGATCCTCGGTGAGACCGCTCCTTCCGCACAGTGGGATATTATGGGAGAACTTCGTAAGAGGATAAAGAGAGAGTTTGACAGGGAAGGGATTGAAATTCCCTGGCCGCATATGAAAGTGATTGTGACGGGTACACCGATTAAGGGCGCTTGACAGGAATAAATTTCCAATTATAATGTATATATATATCAGGAGGCTAATATGAAGAAGTTTTTTTCAGTATTACCTATTTTGCTGCTGTTGACGGCAGTATGCGCCAAAAAAGAGGAGAAGCTGGTTGGAGAACAGGGTGGTAAAATGGTTATCGGTACTACAGAACTTCTCACCACCATATCACCGCTTTCTCCGTCTGTTTTTGGTTCTAATGAGATTCTTGATTTATTATTTATGCACCTGCACCGTATCGACCCGGAGACCGGGAAGATGAAACCCGAGCTCGCTTCTTCCTGGGAGTTTTCTGAAGACCTTACTTCAATCACCTACTATTTACGCGATGACGTCACCTGGTGGGATGGTGAACCGGTTACGGCTGAAGATGTTCTTTATACCTATGAAAAGATGAAGGACCCCAAGACGAATTACCCCAATATTGCAAGGCTTCGGTTCATTAAAAACGTTGAGGTGGTCGGACCGCATGCGATTAAATTCACCTTTGATAAGGTCTACGCCGATCTCCTGACAGATTCTGATATTATGCCGGTACCGAAACATGTCTATGAAAAGAAAGGTGATAAATTCGGTCAGGCTCCCGTGGGTAATGGGCCATATAAGATAAAAGAATGGATTCCAGGCTCAGGCCTTGTTCTATATGCCAATGATAGTTATTATCGCGGTAAACCGCCGCTTGATACGATATTTATTGAATATTATTCAGATGTCACCAAGATGTATGAAGATTTCAAGAACGGTAATCTCGATATGGTGTTGAATCTTACTCCGGAAGCGGCGAAGGAATTGGAGAAGAACAAAAATATCAAGGTTGATTCAAGGCCGGGTAATACTTTTACCTATGTCGGATGGAATTTGAAGCATCCTTATCTAAAAGACAAGGAGATTCGTAAGGCACTGACGATGGCGATAAACACCAAAAAGATATTGAACGACGTATTTTCAGGAATGGGTACTATTTCACTCGGACCGCTGCCGCCTTCATCCTGGGGTTATAATGAAGAGATCACGCCGATTCAGTATAATCTCATCGGCGCAAAAAAGATCCTGGAAAAGAAAGGTTTTACTGATTGGAACCGCAATAAGATATATGATAAGAACCGTAAGGATTTCACTCTCACCATTATCACGAATGTGGAGAGTCCTGAGCGGGTGAAGATCCTCGAGAGCGTCGCCAATGATTTAAAGGCTCTCGGCGTCAGGGTTAAAGCGAAGGCACTGGATACCAAATCGTTCATCACCGCACTTGTTCAACGAGACTTTGACGGTTTTATCATGGGGTGGAGCATGGGTGAGAAGATAGACCCGACCGTCTACTGGCATTCAGATCCGAAAAAGGGGCGGTTTAATTTTGTCTCCTATAAGAACAGTGTGGTTGATTCACTTATTGAGATCGGTGTCGCTATGCTCAATCGTAAGAAGGCTAAAGAGATCTGGCACGAATTTCAGAAAATTGTTTATGGAGAAATGCCTTATACGTTTTTGGTCGTTGCGAACAAGATCTCCGCTACCTATAAAAGGGTGAGGGGTGTTGAACAGGGAATCAGTATTGCTGACGCCTACACCTACTGGATCCCCGAGGCGGAACGGAGGGTTGTGGTCGCTTCACTAGCTCCAGCACCGGTGGATACCACTCCCGAGGTGACGACGCCGACGGCTACCGAAGAGAAACCGACCAGACCGACATCTAAAAAAGTGGAGGAGTTGACTCCGACAAAGCCTCCTGAAGTTGTCAAACCAGAAGCCCTTCTTGAGGCTGCGGTGAAGAAAGAGACCACTTCTGTTGCACCTACCCCTCCGGATACCGGCGAGGCGCCGGCAATCACTCCGCCTGAGCCTCCGAAACCTTCGATTATCACCCGTGCCACGCCGATAAAACAGGTGATGCCCAAGTACCCGGATGCGGCGCGAGCGGTCGGTGCAACCGGTAGGGTAGTGGTGAGAGTCGTTGTCGGTACAGATGGTAAGGTGAAGAGCGCTACTATTTTATCGAGTTTTGGAAATCCGGCTTGCGAAGCCGAAGCACTGGCAGCTGCCAAGAAATGGGTGTTCAAACCGGCAACAAAAGACGGTGAGCCGTTTGAACAGAAAATTTCAATACCGTTTAACTTTAAACCCTAAGCGCAGTCAGAAGAAAGTCGAGAAGTCAGATTTGGGGCCTCTGCTTTATATAATCTTCGCCCTCCGGTGGGGGCCCCCCATTTTTTTAAAAAATCAGTCCGTCTTTTAAAAAGACGGACTGATCCGTAGAAGATAGCTATCCGGTTTATTTCAGATAGATAACCTTTCTGATCTTTATCTGTGTCCCTTCTTTATAACGGATGAAATATATGCCGCTGGAACCGGGATTCGTGATGCGACGGCCTGATTTATCATAGAGTTGCTCTCCTTTTTTCAGAGGGAACCATTCTGAGATGAATGTCGCTTTTTCTTTTTTGAAGGCGGGCGGTGAAAGAATATTTTCATTGACGTTGATTATTTCGGTATTGCCGTAGATGTCATAGTCGGTGGAGTTGTTTTTACTGTAGGTGAGAAGGAAATTACCGTTTACCCAGCATAAAGCAGGAGTTGAGATGCCGTTGGTTGAGCTGGCGATGGTGAAACTCGAACCGACCAGTTGCCCTGAAGGAGATATATACTGCCCTTTGAGACTGGTTCCGTTGCTGTATACGAGAAAATAGTTTGTTCCCGTGAAACAGAGATCAAAGGATGCTGATTGATAGGAAATGCCTGAGACGATTGTAATTTCACCGCCGGGTATGTTCCCTTGTGGGGTTACGATACGGCAGAGAATACGACTTGTAAAGTATGTTTCGCGTTCGATCCAGGCGACCAGATAATTGTTGCCGTCAAAACTTATTCTGAGGTCGTCTTTTCTATTCGTTGAACTGGAGACAGTGAAACTGCTCCCTATCTTTTCAAGACTTGTGGAAAGACGTTGTCCGTAGATATATCCTGTAGTGAGGACGTTATTTTTATAAACCAGCATCAAATTTGTGCCGTCTGAACTTATTTTGGGCAGACTGTAGCCTTCTGAACCGCTTATAAGAAGTTTTCCGTTCGGGTCAAGGACATTACCCGCAGGAGTGACGCGGGCTCCGCATATCGCCTGGTTTGTATAACCTTCGTCTGCATATACAATGATGAAGTTTGTTCCGTCGAATAACACATCAGGGTGCGCCTGACGGTCGGTATTATTGGATATTACAAAAGGCGCGCCCGGGTTTCCGCTGGGAGTGACACGCACTCCGAGAAGGTCTGCATCGTGTCAGCAGTGATCACGGTACGCAATGAGATATGTGCCGCCGCCCCAGGCAATGCTTTGATCCATCACCGTATCATTTTGAGCCGCATAGCGGTCACCGTTCGGATCGAGTACACTGCCGGACGACGTGACCCGCGAACCGTAGAGATGATAGAGTGCAGTGCCTGAACGGTGGTCTTCCCAGATTACAAGGAAGTTCGTTCCGTCAAAGGCGACATCTCTGTTATATTGTGCCCCGTTTGTGGTGCATATTGAGAACTCGGTGGATAATAGAAAGAAGAGTAAAAACATCATTTTCCTCCTTGTTATTTGACTAAAATTATTTTTTGTGCCATATTCTGTTCATCGTCTTTAATTAACAGAAAATATACGCCATCGGCATGCCCGGCAGGAAAGGTAATGGTGGTTTCCGCCTGGTCGGTTGTGCTGCTGAAGATGACCTTACCGCTGACGTCCACTATCTGGAGATGTGCGTGATCTTCTCCGGGGACCAGATCAGGTATTTCCACGCTGATCTTTCCTCTAAAGGGATTGGGATATATGCGGATATATTGAATATAAGTGTTATCATATTCTTCAGCAGAGGTCTGCTCGAACTCGTAGGCGCCGATGTCGATATACTGGCCTCCGTTCGGTGGTACTGGATATGTCGGGTCTCCGGCGTCGATGCAGGGACTTGAATCCGTAAGGAAAAAATTTGATTCCGGATGTCCCGGACCAGGGTATGCTGAAATAACATAGGGCTCAGTACATATCGAATGTAAATCCTGACCGCTGAATGACTGCCACTCACTGAGTGTCATCTTGGTCGATGTCGGTTTGCCGACCGCGATGAATCTGCTCGGGTACTCGGGGTTATATACGCAGTTATAGTCCATATCATATTCGTTTACGTAGAAGAATTCTCCGATCCATATATTCATATTTCTGTGATCAGGCGGATAAGTGTGGGTGAAGAGTGTATTTCTGACTTTTATATTCGTCGAGTGATAGGAAGAATCTTCTCCGTATGTATGATTGAGGAATGTCAGGTCACAATTTTCTATAAGTACATTGTCGTTATACCAGAACTTGATCGCCTCCTGGCACTGCTGGCCTGCCTCACATCGTCGGAAGATTATGTTGTTCGGACGGCCCGTAGCGCCGTTGCCGTCGAGTTTGAACCCGTGGTTCGGACAGCCGTACCACCTTGAATCTTCAATGACAACGCTCTCGCAGTCGCCGCTTAATGCCGCCGCATCGGTCTGCCACCATATCTCGACGCCCTTTATCAAGACCGTATCACATGCTGCCAGGGATAATCCTGATATACCGTGCGGCAGCATGTGATAATTGAACGGCGTGGAAAGACGCCAGAGCCGATTGATAGAACAATTTTCGATATGGAGATTGTTTGATTGGTATCCTCTGAGGACTGCACCGATGATGGTATCGGCGACGAGTTCGATATTTCTGCAGTTGTAGATATATACACCGAAACCGGCGGAGCCCCGGGCTGATTGGCTCCTGATGATGAAACCTTTTATCTGAATGTGATCTTTGGAATCAAGATAAAGACCATATTGACGTTTTACCACTTCAATGTTGTGGATAAGTGAATCAGGCGGTTGCCCGTCGGCGGTATGGACATATAGTATATTACTGTTGTCATCATACCAGAATGAACCGGGATTGGCTTCTACCGAAGATATTGAACTTGTCGTATCCAGATATGGCCGCAGTACAACAGAATCCGAACCGGCGAGTTGAACAACACCCTTCACTTCGAAATCCGGGAAGGGCGTCTGAAACACGTGGTTGTAACCGCTGACCAGTGTGAATTGTGATTCGTCTATTATTTCACTGCCGGCTATTTCAGCTTTTTCATCGGTATAGTAGACGATAGGTGCACTGCTGCTGCCGCTGTTTAGGGGCTGAATTCTTTCACGATAGACCGCATTGGCGACGATGACTGAATCACCGGCGGTGAGCACCTGCGCGGCTTTTGTTATCGTCGCCCAGGGATCGTTCCAGGAGAGACCGCTGTTGTTGTCATCACCGACAGTGCCGTGCACTCCGTCTTTATCGACATAATAGGTGGCCGCAGAGAGAATGTTTATGATGATGAAAAGAAAAGTAAATATTTTCACTTTCCCTCCTTTTTATAAAATAATAATTTTCTTCACTGCGGTTCTGCAGCCGCACCTCAATTTCAAGAAGTAAATCCCCGCCGATAATTTTCCCGTGTTGATCGTTCCGTCCCAGACCAGGATATGCCGTCCTTTCTTCTGTCTGCAGTTTACAAGTGTTCCGAGATTTCTGCCTGTTACGTCCAGAACCGTGATACAGACGTCGTTTCTTTCAGGAATGCTGTAGTTGATTATAACCGATTTATCTATGATACTGGGGCAGGGTGTCGTGAGGGTGAAAACGCCGCTGCTGCTTTCTTCTTCCACTCCAGGATTACCTTCGTAGATTATTGAATAACCTTCGTATGGAAGATGGTTCTTCGCCGTGGTTGTAACCCACAGGGTGTCGGGTATGGTCGGATTTATAGTGAAAAGCACCTGTCCGTTTGCATCGGTATAGTCGTATTCATATATTTCCCCCTGTTTGCTCATCAAACAGACCAGGGCATTCGGTACCGGCGCCCGTGAATCGGTTACCGTAATAAGTATTTCGTTTTGAGTGGTGGTGATTGAATCAGGATGGTCGACAAAGAGCTCCAGCGGAGTATCGAGCCACATCGGCATCGCCGGATCTCCGAAGAGATTCAACTCGAGAATGCAGAAAAGGTAGTGCTCCGCAGTATCGGATGCCGGGACATATACATCCTTTGAGGTTGAGTGGGCGTCACCTATAATGTATGTTCCTTCACGGAACACCTTTCTGTAGAACTCAAGGTCGAGTTTTTCCGAAGGTCCCATGCTGGGAGGTGTGCCCAGACCCACCCGTGAGTTCATTATTACTGCAACCGGGCCACCGGTCGGGCAGTTCATCAAATTCTCCGCAAGGCAATCGTCATTAAGAACTGATGTATCGGTGTCGAAACCACCGGGAAAACAGGCAATGGAATTATAGACCCCCAGTTTATCACCGTTGTTCAGCAGAGGTACATCGGTATTATAGAGAAATGTATCCACTCCTTCATCCCAGTAGATTCCGTTTAAATTTCCGTGACCACCGAAGTGCACGAATCCGAAACCGACATTGAGGGAGTCAAGAGTGATTTGATGATTTACATTTCCCAACATTTCGTAAAGTTTTGAGTCCTGCCAGTCTGCCGGTGTGCAGTTTGCAATCGAGTCATTGACCTGATCTGCTCCGTATGGAGGCCAGAGATAAGAAGCAGGTAATAAACATTTCTTCAAATACCCTGAAGGCGGATTCTTCTCATAAGTGAATATCTTCCAGAGGAAGGTGTTGATGTGTTCTTCAGTTGAGGTGGCTAATCGGCCTACAAAGACATCAGAAAACCAGTCGCATGCAGAACTGTCTTCTTCCTCTGCATAGATATGGTCACCGTCGGCATCCCATGTGCTGTCGAGGTCGGAGAAGTAGAGATCAGTGGCTACAGTCGAGCCGAGTTGGTTGATGAGGATCCGCGTGGGCACCGCTCCTGTATCGCCCGCCAGGGTGAAATACAAGGTTCCCCATGTTGTATCGGCATCTTTTATGAAATTCCTTATTTTCTCCGGAGCGTCCCATCCCGGATAGGTACTTATAATGTTTGAAACGGTGACAGTGGTACAGGGGATGCCCTGTTTTGTCCGCCAGTCTACGATCGGATCCAGCAGCGGAGCGAGGGATGTGCTCGTTATGTAAACTTCTTTATAATCACCTTCATTAAGATATGGGGAGCCTTTTCCTCCGTGGTATTCCAGAGGGAGACATTTATCGACGTCTTCAGGATTTATAACCATTTTCTTTATTGAATTGGCGATGCTTTTGATCTGAAAATGGGTGCGTGGTTTACAAGAAGCAGTGGTTTTATATGTAATCCTTAAAGTCACCTGTTCAACGAAATTGAGCTTCTTTGTTTTAGGAAAGTACTGAAACGGACAGAGTAATACCTTTACGAGTTTGAATTCGGCACGGTTTCCGATGCCCCTGTAACTCACGATTTCCGCAGGATAGGGGAGATCTTTTTCGTAGATGTTGATATCCGGCGGTACGAATTTTGATTCGACCTGTATGTCCGACAGAGGAAGGGGTGGTTGGATCGGATAGATATTGAATTCACCGGGGATATTCCGCCATTCTATATTTTTGATTTCTATATCGGCGTCCGCTGTATTGAAAGGGGCTGCTATCAAAATGGAGAGCACCGGCAGAGAAGGGTATCCTTGTTTTCCGATGTTATTCAAACCGTTGTCGTACAGAATAATATCGAAATCACCGTATTTTTGAATCCGTATTTTGTTTTCGGAGAAACGAAGATTCAAATTCGTCTCTGATGCGGAGACCAAACAGAACCAGATTGTGAACATAACAATCATCTCTTTTGTCAGTCTGTCGTTGAATACCCTGTTTCTTTTCTGTTTTCTATGATCCGCCTTTCTGTTTTTCGACTTTTTTGATTTTTTGGTCGAATTTTTGTTATTTCTTTTTTTAGCCTGCTGCATTTCTCACTCCTTTCTGATTTGACACTGACATAGTATAAAAAACGACTTCACCGTAAACTTCACCAGAAAGAGGAGATGGAGATGTGTTTTTTGCAGGTGTGGTTTACTCTATGCAGTTAAATTCTGATATGCCTTTTGCAATTCCGGAGACGGCTCCACAGCCAGTTCGGCTTTTAGTTTTTTCGCATACTTTTTATATCTTTTAACCGCTTCGGCTTTTAACTGGGGTTTTTGTCCTGCTTTCAACAGTCCGATAACCGCTTCTTCGGATAATGGATCGGACTCCAGGATCTCGGTATACACGTCAAACGCTTTTCTAAATTTTCCCCCTTCCAGGTACAGTTTCGCCAATTTCAGTGCGGCTTCCTCTTTCAGTGATTTGTAATAAGCCCTTTTCTGTTCAATCCAATTCTCATAATATGGTTCAAGGAGGTCGCTACTGTAGAGAATCAAGGCTTTTTCGAATTCCGCAGTTGCTCTGTCGACGTCGTTGTTCTGAAGGTGGTAATTGGCTCTATTCACCAGATGCTGAAATTGCTCGATATCCGTGAATATCTTTAAAGAGGGTTCTATTATGATTCTGTTATTGCGACGTGTGATGATCTTTCGAGTACCGTTTCCCTGTTCCAGTGTCTTGCGCAGGTAATAGAGTGTATTCCAGAAATTTCTGTCGGCATTCGGACGATTTGATTTCGGCCAGAAAAGTGCCTGGAGTTTGTCTTTGGTAATCCCTTCTTTGTATAAAAGCAACAGGCAGAGGAGTTGTTTGACTTTCTTCCTCAGCCAGTATTCCCCGCTCAGTGGTCTGTTACCCATATATACCCGTGGTTCACCGAAGAGATACGCGGTGAGATGATACTCTTTGATCGTCGGCTGACCGAGCGACAGGATTTCTTCTTTTTGTTCCGGAGACAATTGATTCATAACAGCCTCAGATACCTCTTCGGAGCTGAGAATGAAGTTATTGATGAAAGAAATCAGATATGATTTTTTATCGGAAAACTCGAGGGCGTCGATGAGCAACTCCGGTGTAAGGAGAACCTGGTGGAGGAACAGCCCGTTACATTCCGTCCTTTCGATGATATCGAGCATCTTTTTAAGGTAATGGTGTGCTTCTTTTGTGCGGTCATATTCTTTTTCGAATTGATATCTTAAAAGATTTCCCTGTATTATGTAATCCAGTATTTTCATTCTTTTTGCGAGTCGGGATATCCGTTCTATTCTTTTTTTCACCTTCCGTAAATTATGCTGCATCAGTTCACAGCGTGCTTTGATGATTAAATACTGGATAAACTCACGGGAATCGGTCTTCTGGGATATCAATTTTTCGATACTGTCGAGATGCCGCTTTATTTCGTCAGGATCCTTCAAAATACTGTATAGGCTGGCTATTTTGAGATTACAGATGGTTATCAGATATTTATTTTTGTACTCTTCTGCGATTTCAAGGGCCCGGCTGTGATATCTCAGTGCTTTTTCATATCTACCTTGTAGAATGGAAAGGAGTGCTCTACTGTTTAGATTTTGAATTTCCAGATTGGCGAATTTATATTTTTTGGAAAATCCCAGAGCCTCTTCGTTCATCTTCTCGGCGTTGCTGAAATCACCTAAATGTATCAGTACCTTGGTGTAGTTTCCGAGCGCCACAATATACTGATATGTTCTGTTCAATTGTTTGGCTTCATTGATACACCGATTGAGGTAGGTCTGCGCTTTATTAAGCTCGCCATTGTGAAGAAAGATCGTTCCCAGGTTATTCAAGAAATATTGGCTTGCACGGGACATAATACTGTCGGCTATCTGTAGTCCCTGTTCTCCTGTTTTGATCGCTTCTTTGAAATTATATTTGTGGAAATAACACAATGACATAATTACGAAGGCGAAGATCTTCGTCTCCTGGTTTCTGGAACTGTCATAGGCGAGTTTCGCCATTCTTAAAGCGGGGTTCAACTTACCCTGATGCTTAAGGATTGTTGCTTTTGCGACGAAGAGATGTGCGTACAAACCGCGGTTCTTTTTAAGCCCTTTGAGAACTTTCTCAGCTCTGGTTATAAGCTCCTTGGAGATCTTGAAGTTCCCCCTTCGTTCTTCGGTCAGCGCCCATAATATCAACAGTTTGGGAGTTGTCTCGGTGAGCTTCTTCGGTATCCTGTCGAGCCAGGAAGTGAGTTTACTGATATTGCCGGCGTCGGCGATATCTGTTCCTATAATATTGATGTTCTTTATCGCTTTTCGATAATTACCAGCTTCAATAAAGAGTTCGATGGCGTTATCATAGTCTCCGTTCTTTTCGTAATATTCAGCAACCTTTTCTTTGCATTTTTTTATTTCATAATCACTCATATCATTTTTTGCACGCATCATAAGATAATTTTTAAATAAGGGGTGGAAGGTATAATTGATTATTTCGCCGGAGGTTACTTCAAGAAACGGCAGATTCAGTAATTCCTGCTCTGTTCTTTCGTCAAAATTCTCCGCGAGCGATTTTTTAAGTATCTGGGTGTTGAAAAAAGGAAAGAAAGCCAGAGACAGAAGGAGATGTTTCATTCTTCTGCTGAACCTGTTGTATATTTCCTCACTGATATAATCGAAGATATCTTCAGTGGTTCTGTTTGTTTCTATCTTGAGGGCGAGCATCGATTTTATTGCAAACGCCCACCCGCGTGTTTCTTCCCATATTTTCTTTATCTTTTGAGGAGTGATTGGAACTTTTAAAATTTCCGCCATTTTCTTTGTTTCGGCGAGGTCCAATCGCAGGTCCTTTTCCGTCAGGAGCAGTGCTTCATCATCGACGACGAATTTGTGGAGAAATTTCGGGATTCTTTTTCGTGATGTGATGATGAGATGGAGGTTATTCGGGCAACAGTCAATGATTTTGTATATAATGTCGACGGTCTGCTGGTTCTGTTCTATCTGTTGGAAATCATCCAGTATGTAGATCATCCGTCCGTCTCTGAAGGTGTTTATTTCCTGAATAAGACTGTTGATGAGGTATTCAATTTCCATATCCCCCTGGAGTAGAGCTCTGGTTTTCCTGCCGAAATTTTTATAGTGGAGGTTGATGCCGGTGAGAAAATCAGACAGAAAGACGAGAGGATTTCTGTCTGATTCATCCAACTTCAACCATACCGTTTTCTTCTTCACCCTCTTTGTATATTCATAAAGGATGGTTGTTTTGCCGAAACCGGGACCTGACGATATGAACGTGAATCTTTTCTTTTCAGCATTTTTTATTCTTTTCAAAATTCCGCTCCGCATCAGTATTTTTTGCGGCATGACCGGCGGAGTGAATTTTGAGATATTTCTGAAGTAAGTTATCGAAGAATCTATTTTACTTACCGACTTTGTGTAAAGCTGTTTTGTCTGTTTTTTCAGCCTCGACTCCGCCGCTTTCAACAGGTCGGGGATGGTGACGGCATCCTGGGGAAAAGATGCAGAACCAATGGCGATTTTAATCACCGACGGTTTTTCCGGATTGTGGTGGAATATTCCTTTGCTTACTTCTTCAGAAATAAGTTTTCTGACGATCGTTGTGTCATCGCGATCCGCTCCTACAATAATGAGACCGACTCGATTGGAACCAAGGAATTCATAGGTGTCATTTGCACGTAGTATTCGATGCAGAATTTTTTTGAAGTCTTTGACGGTCCTTTCCGGAATCTTTTCGGTAACTCTATTTGAGTCAAGAAAGCATTTATAGAGTTCAATAAGGATGATTGAGAGACATCGTGTATTTTTCTTGGCGAGATTTATTTCTTCAGTCAGTTTTTTTCTGAAATTTCGGGTGATCGGTTTCTCAGATGATTTTTTATTCTCTTCTGCGGCACGACTCATTTGTATAAGCGTCAACGTGGATTCATAATCGCATAAGGCAGAATCATTTCCTCCATGGAGATTCCTCCGTGCTGAAACGTGAACTTGAATTCTTTTTCATATTCGGTCGGTTTCGTGGGGTAGATGAAGTAATAGTCTTCTTTTGCGATTGCAAAACGCACCGACGGGTCTTCATAGGGTAAAGAGATATCTCCGGGGTTGTTGAGTAAGAGGGCGGTTTTATTATCCACCCTCAACGCCGGACCGTATTTATATCTGAGATTGGGCGATATCGAGCGTCCACCGTATATAATGGTCGGTTTGCGGACTCTGATGAAGCCGTGGTCGGTCGTTAAGATGATGCGTCTTTGTTTTTTTGAGAGTCTTTTGAAGATTTCAAAGATCGGCGAGAGAGGGAACCAATATCCCAGAAGATTCAGTAATACCCTTTCGTCGTCGAGGACTCCCTTCATATCACCTCGACCGGGTATTGAGTGGAGAAGGAGATCAAAGAAGTTTATTACAGTGATTACGATATCCGCTTTGTCGTTGACGATGCTGTTGATACTTCGTTCTATATCCTGAATCGACGATAGTTTGTAATAGGAATATTTTATTCTTAAGTTGTGTTTTTTCAACAATTCAGCGAATAATTCCTTTTCGAATCTGTTCTGTCCTTTTTCTTCGAAAGACCAATACTGGGGGAATTTTTGCAGAATTTCCAGAGGGAGGAGTCCGGAAAAGAGGGAATTTCTTGAATAGGGGGTCGCCGTGGGAAGGATTGAGTAGTAGAATTCCGTATTTATTTCGAAAAATTCTCTGAGGCTGTTGGACAGTTTATAATACTGGTCGAGGCGCATCGAATCGAACAGCACGAAATGAACCGGTCCTTCTTTTAGAACCGGAAGGACCGCATATGCAAACAGATTGTTTGAAAGGGTCGGTCCTTTTCCATTCAAGAAATCTCTGTAATTGTTCTCGATATATTTAGCGAAACCAGCGTTGGCTTCATGTTTTTTCTCTTTCTGGAGTACTTTCAAGTCATTGCTTCCATAATCGAGCAGCCGTAAATCCCACGATACAATGCTTTTGTAATAATCAACCCATTCAAGATAGTCCGCCGGTTCAGAAAATGTTCTGAATTGGGTGGCGTATTCTTCCGCCATCTGTTCACTTATGATCGAACGCCTTTTCAGGGTCCTGTTCAAGACCGACAGCAATTGATTGAAACTGAATGGTTTTGTAATGTAGTCGTCCACCCAGCTGCCGTAGGCTTTCTTCATCAAATCCTCTTCTTCACTCTTGGTGACCATCACCACTATCTGTTGAGAATTTTCGTTCTTTATCTTTCTTAATACCTCAAGACCGTCGACGCCCGGCATAATTTCGTCGAGAAAGATGAGGTCAAAGACCTCTCTACGTGCCAATTCAACGCCGTCTTCTCCAGATGTCGCGGTTTCCACTTCATACCCTTCCTGCTGGAGAAGATAGATAAATGGTTTCAATAAATCTATTTCATCATCAATCCATAAAATTTTCATCTTTCCACCTTTGGAATATAAATTTGGAATGTGGTCCCTTTCGGACCGGTTTCTTTCAAGATTAATCTTCCTTTATGATACTCTTCGACAATTCGTTTGGTAAGAACAAGTCCTAAACCCCACCCGTATTTCTTCGTGGTGTAGCCGGGTTTGAAGATTTTGTTTCCTTTTTTGATTCCTTTACCGTCATCGGATATTTCGATAACCGCACCGTTCGATTCAAAAGTCTTAATGCTGATTTTTCCTTTTCTGGCACCGATGGCATCCAGTCCGTTCTTTACGATATTCTCCACCGCCCATCCCAGCAGGATATCGTCGAATTTTATCGGAGGCAGTGGTTTATAATCTTCATAAAATTTTATGTTGTTATGTGCCCTGCGTTTCATGTAATCGACGGATTTCTTTATGGTATCTATCGGTTCTTTGATAGCCAGCCGCGGCGGTAATCCGATTCTCGAAAATTTTTCCAGAACTTCCTTCATTCTTTTGGTATCTTCTTCTATCCCCTGGTAGATGTCTTTTGAAACATCTCTTTTTATTGCTTCAAGCCATCCGATGAGCGATGAAAGAGGTGTTGCTAATTGGTGTGCGGTTTCACGCGCCAACGAGTTCCATATTTTTTCTTCTTCACTCTTCCGGTAGATGAGATAACCCCAGAAGCCCAGAAAGAGAAACGCAATCAGAAACACTGTTTCGACAAACGGCAGAATCTGAAGTGATTTTGTGAAAGGGGAGAGGCCCCAGTGTACATAACCGACGAGGGTTGAATCGCTTCCGTGCCGTATGATCATCGGTATAGGTTTTTGCACCCTGTCCAGTTTTTCGACAGCCGCCTTAAGGTCTTTTTCTTTGATGTTTTTCGCGGAGTAGGGATTGCCTTTTTCATCGGTCAGGATTACGGGGAAGTCGATTTTTTTGATGATTTCATTGTAGAATAATTCAACGAGCCTTTCTTCATCTACACTGGAACCCCTGGCGAACTCCGCAAAGATCCTTGATGTTGTTTCCGTCTCTTTCTTTATTTTTTGAATAAGATAATTTGAGTAGATGAAGGTTACGATTCCGATCAACCCTATACCTATGAGAAAATATATCACCAGAGCACGTGAACTAAATTTCTCTTTAATGTTCATTGTGTTTCTTCGCTTTTTGTCGGTAGAGAAGCCTGTCGGCGTAATCTATGAGCCTTCCGAGGCTCTTCCCGTGTTTGGGGTAGACTGCAATACCGTAAGAAAATTTGATGGATTCTTCGCCGCCTATTATTTTCTGACTGTTTATATGTTTGATTACATTTTTGATGAAAACTTTTCCTCTTTCCAGATTTGTCTTCGGTAGAAGTATGATGAATTCATCCCCACCGTATCTGATAACCTTTCCCCGTTTCCCAACTATTTCAACCAGATTTTTTGAGAATATCTTCAGAAGTTCGTCACCGTAGAGATGGCCGAATTCATCATTATAATGTTTGAAATTATCCAGGTCAATCATAATTAATGCGATAGGGGAGACTTTTTCGTTTATGAGTGTTACTATTCTATCCCTTAAGAAACGATAATTGTACACCCCGGTCATTTCATCTTTATTCGACAGTTTTTCAATCTTTTCAAACAGCTGGGCGTTTTCTATCGCCATCCCCAGGAAATCGCCGAATGTTTCCAGGAGCTGTACCTGTTCAAGTGTGGGAATGAGATGGTTTACCGGCCTGTCCAGGGATAATAAAGCTACAAGCTCCCGATTTTTTGAGTAGACGGGTGAAATGAAGATATCACCGGGATTCCAAAGATTGGCGAGTCTTTTTCGCTGGGAAGGTGAAGGAAAGACTTCATATTTTCTTATTTTCCGCTCTATCTTGTTAACGGCTTTTGAAGGGATGTAATACGAGTTTGAAATGCGATAGCGATTATTGAATAATTTTTCGACAACCACCAGAGGAGGTTGGATCGATTGTGCCTGTTTCAGCCTTGAGTTTGAAATTCCTACGCCGGTGATCCGCCGGAATGATTTTGTCTGCGGGTCATAGAGTGAAAAGAGAATCCTTTTGAACCCCAGTAATTTATGCGCCCGCTGTAGTATTTCATTGAAAAGCGAGGAGAGATCTAAGGATGAAAGCATGATTTTTACGAGTTCCTGGATTCCCTGACTCTGCTTGAGTGCTCGATTCAAAGCGCGGAAGAGGTCGATACGTTCAAGGGCCAACGCCGCCTGATTGGTCAGAAATTTCAATCTTGTGATGGCGAATATTTTGTCTTTTTTCATAATATCATCGAATATTATGAAAAATCCACGCAGTTCATTTTTTATCGTAAAAGGTACAAAACTTATCTTTTTCCGAATCCGCTGCGCAGACAGGAGTTTTGAAAAGAATTGATATTTTTTGGTGACGGTGAATATCTGCTG
The DNA here is from genome assembly GCA_011052815.1 of candidate division WOR-3 bacterium. Classification (NCBI taxonomy): domain Bacteria; kingdom Pseudomonadati; phylum Caldifarciminota; species Caldifarciminota bacterium. The sequence goes on from DRIG01000014.1 coordinate 34,801, forward strand.
TATATAGAATAGTTTATTGTAAATATTGGAGGGGATTTGAGTTATCTTCATTGTTTTTTTGCTGCCGATGATATTATCATCTTTGATGTAAAAGAGGAAGATATCTCGGTTGGAAAGCATCCTGCGGGCTGCTGATTCGAGATCTTTGATTACTTTTATCTCGTCGAGGGCGGTGGTGATATTGAGATTGAGCTGATTGATTATCTGCGTTTCAATAATTCTGTTCTTTGAGATTTGTCTGATTTCAAGGGCCTTGGCGATTATTGACAAAAGATATTGGATGTCGTTGTACTGGAGTTTTGATATTTCGTCTTTCTTTTTGCCGAGGATGTAGATTTTGTATGTGATATTTCCTGATACAACACGGAACCACAGCAATTTCTTCGATTCTTTTTCTATACGAAGTAATTGTCTTCTGGTTGCACCTTCGCAGTATTCAAGTTTGGTTTTCTTGCCGTATCTGGAGAAGACGGCGTAACCGTCGGCGTTCAATCCCTGACTCAATGCCTTTCCTATTTTCTGTAGGCTGATATTCCAGAGGTCGACTTTGTTCAACTGAGTCAGGATATTACAAACTGCGGTTTCCGATGCTTTCATTCTTCGATGATCTTTTTATTGAACAATTTTGCACATTTATAGAGTTCATCACGTCGACCGCAGTATGCATCGGAAAAATAGAGGATTCTGTAAAGTTCCGGGTCGGAAAGAGAGATCTCTTCATCGACCGCTATTCTGTCGCCGTTCCATACCTCCGTATCCTTGTCGTTTATAAAAAGCAGCGGTTTCTTCTTATTGAATTTTTGCAGCACTTCTTTTTTCTCTTTTAGGTTGAAAGCAAAGAAATTTTTTAATTTATATTGTTTGATATTGAAAAATTCGGCAAGTGTCTGTAGGTTGTCTTTTATGAGGATATTATAATAGGGATATATCTTTTCCGTATAAAAGGATATTCTCCTTTCCACCGGCACGAGATAGGGAATGGCGATATTCGGCGGCTCATTCAATTCGATGAGATAATCGAATTTCTTTGTACTCAATATCTCTTTCAGCGATTTATACTCTTTACTGAACAGTTTAAGGGGTGTTTTATAGTAGATTGTTTCATATTTTTGCAGTTTAAGAAAACGACAGATATTCGTAAGCACTTCGGGTAAGAGAAGCACGATTCTTCCCTTTTTGTGTAAGCCACCGACAATCGCCAACGCCTCAAGGGCAGAACCTACTTGATGCGGCATTGAAATCAGGAAATCCGCTTTCCCTTTGAATCCGAGAGGGGTGAAGTTCTTGGTAAATCTTCTTTTGCTCGAATTCAGATAGATTCTGGTTAAGATACTCATTGGGCGCGTTTTCTCTTGCGTTTTATGTAGATAGGTTCGGCGTTTTCCGTTATTACCTCTTTATTTATTATACAGCGGTCGATACCTTTGAGGCTGGGCAGTTTGAACATAATGTCGAGCATAAAGTTTTCCATTATAGAACGGAGGGCACGTGCTCCGGTATTATACTTTATCGCCTTTGATGCGAGTGCCTCCAGTGCTTCGTCACTGAATTCCAGCTTAACCCCTTCCATTCTGAAATATCTGGAGTATTGTTTGAGTAACGCATTCTTCGGTTTCGTCAGGATTTCAATAAGCGCACTCTTTGATAGTTTATTGAGAGGCGCGATGATCGGCACCCTCCCTACAAATTCAGGTATTAAACCGTACTTCACCAGGTCATCAGGTTCTATCTCTGTAAGAATGTTCTTTTCTTCGGTCGTTCTGTTTTCCCGCTGTTTTTTAAAGCCGATTCTCTTACGGTTTAGTCTTTTTGATATTATCTCTTCTATGCCGGTGAATGTACCCCCGAGTATGAAGAGTATATTTTTGGTGTTGATCTTGATGAATTCCTGCTCAGGATGTTTACGGCCGCCGTGCGGTGGTACACTGGCTTCAGTTCCTTCGATGATTTTAAGAAGTGCCTGTTGTACCCCTTCACCGGAAACATCACGGGTAATGGAGGGAGAATCCGATTTACGGGCTATCTTGTCGATCTCATCAATATATATTATTCCGATCTGGGCGGCTTGGATATTGAAATTCGCCGCCTGAATCAATCTCAGAAGGATATTTTCGACGTCTTCCCCGACATATCCCGCTTCAGTGAGGGGGGTGGCGTCGGAGATGGAAAACGGAACATGCAGCAGGCGTGCCAGTGTTTCCGCTATGAGCGTTTTGCCGGTCCCGGTCGGTCCGATCAAAAGTATGTTGCTTTTTTCAATTTCCACATCCTTGTGTTTCGCCATTATCCTTTTGTAGTGATTATATACCGCCACCGAAATCACGATCTTCGCCCTTTCCTGATCGATTACATAGTGGTCAAGGAATGATTTTATTTCTGCAGGCTTGGGAAGGGTGAAGTTGTCAAGTTGCGAAAATTCTTCTTCCTCGTTGAGTATTTCATCCAGCAGCCGCACGCATTCATTACAGATATAAGCTTTATATCCTTTGAACAGTCGCTTCACTGATGGTTTTGAACGCTGACAGAAATGGCAGACTATTTTCGGCATCCTTATTTCCTCTTTTCCATTATCTCATCGATTATTCCGTATTCTTTCGCCTCTTTTGAAGACATAAAATAATTTCTGTCGGTGTCTTTGGCAATCTTCTCTTCAGGTTGACCGGTATGTTTGGCGAAAATTTTATTGAGGACTTCTCTGATCGTCAGGACTTCTTTTGCATGGATTGCGATGTCAGACGCCTGCCCCGAGAATGCTCCCTCTGGTTGGTGAATCATAACCCGGGCATGGGGAAGGGCAAATCTTTTTCCTTTTTCTCCGGCGGCGAGCAGCAGGGCGGCCATACTTGCCGCCATGCCGATGCAGATGGTGGAGACAGAGGGCTCGATGAACTGCATGGTGTCATAAATGGCGAGTCCTGATGAGACCACGCCGCCCGGTGAATTGATGTAGAGGTAGATATCCTTGGATGAGTCTTCTGCTTCCAGAAAGAGCAGTTGAGCCATTACCAGATTTGCTACGGTGTCATCGATCGGCGTACCGATGAATATGATCCTTTCTTTAAGCAGGCGTGAATAGATGTCATACGCCCTTTCACCCCTTCCTGTTTGCTCAATGACGTACGGTACGGGTATCATCACGTGCCTCCTTTGGTGATATGATACGGCTTCTTTCATTGATCTTTGCATGCTTGAAGAGAAAATCGATGGTCTTTTCTCTTGTCAAAATATCAGTGAAATAATTTAACAGATTAATGCGGTTCTCTTCGGTCACCTTGATGCCCAATGCAGAGATGAGATTTTTCACTTCTCCTTCTTTTATCGTGATTTTTTCCTTTTCAGCGATTCTGTCGAGGATTATGTTCAAACGCGCTCTCTTCTCTGCGGTCTCCATAAATCTCTCTTTATTGGCATCAGAATCCTTTAATTCCATTCTACTGAGTATTTTATTATATTCATTCTCAATGAGTATTTTTGGTACTTTGAAGTTTATCCTTTCCAGAAGGATTCTCGATAATGAGTCCTTTAATTCTTCTTCCTGTCTTTTCTCTTCCAGCGCCTTTGCATTTTCGAGCAGTTTTTTCTTCAATTGTTCAAGATTTTCATAATTCTGTTTCCTGGCGAATTGCTCATCGATCTGTGGAAGTATTCTTTCTTCAATCTTCTTGATTTTGATCTTGTAAATTTTCTCACCGGCTTTCACCTCTTTGGTTTCCGATTTTTTAACACCGACGAGCGCCCGGTTGAGTTCGTCAGGCAGACTGCGGTTTCCGATCTTTACCGCGATGTTCTTCTGGTTGTTCTCGATCTTGCCGTCCTTCAAGATAGTGAGGTTCATCGTTACGATGTCATCCACCACTGCAGGGCGTGAAACTTCTTTGACGACGGCATATTGTTCCTGCAGTTCCTGCAACGCCTGATTCAATAGATAATCTTCGGGCAGAGCTTCTTCTTTAAACAGTTCCAGTCCCAGGTAGTTTTCAACTTCAAAATCAGGGATTACTTCAACACGCAGCTGAAATTTGATATCTTCACCCTCTTCCAGGTTGAGCAGTTCTGCCTGGGATACAGGACGCCAGTTTTTTTCTCTGACGACTTTAAGGAACGAATCGGTGATAAGACTGTGCATCGCCTGTGATTTCAGGGTGTCGCGATATCTGCTTTTTATGATTTCCTTCGGCACCTTTCCTTTTCGGAAACCCTTGAGTGTCAATTCCTTCTGTAATTTTTTTATTTCCCTGTCGATAAAGCGTTCCAGCTCGGCACAGGGCACAGAGATATTCAATTCCTTTTCTATCTCTTTATCATTCGTGATTATATATTCCAAACATCGCCTCCATCATATGCGAGGAGGGGGAATTGAACCCCCATCCCATACGGGACTGGATCCTAAATCCAGCGCGTCTGCCAGTTCCGCCATCCTCGCGAAAATCGCTTCAGAATCGGCTTCTTTTTAGTTATTATATACCAAAAAGAAAGTTTGTCAAGTTCACTACTTCCAGGGAACTTCAGGTTCTGTTTTTTTAAAGCAATACTTTAAGATGTTCATTAAAATTATATAAATAAAAGGTAAAAGCAAAAAGCGAAATCTCATATTTTCGCTCATCTCGATTAAGTTGCCGACAGTGGTGACATAAATGATATTGTAGCAGATAAAGACAGGGAGGGGTTTGTATTTTCCCGGCGGGGTGAGTGCTCTGTCGCCGCGTACTGCAAGCAATATACTCCATAAATAGATGAACGGTATGAAAAGGTAAAGATAATTCAAATGTACTTTCCGCGCCTGACCTGCTCTGTTTATAAAGTCGGCGGACCAGACTTTACTCAGAATATCACCAATGAGGTATTTTTCATAGAAATCGACCCATCCTTTAATTGCTTTTCTATTGTGACCACTGATGATGACACTGTCGGAACACGGCCTTAAATAAGTATAGAGTGCCTTGATTATCGAAAGTCCGTAACAGCCGGGATACCTCGTTATGAGATACTTTGCCGCATCAAGATAGTGGTCTGAAATCGAGATATATGCGATATGGTTGAAATTTATATAACCGGTCGATTTATATTTCTCATCGAGTACTGGGATGCCGGTTACAGTATCAAAGTTTGCATAGTTGCTGTAAACTTCAGGAGGACGGAAAGGCATTATTCCTGCGATTTCAGACACTTCTTCGTTTTCTACTGAACTCCTTAATTCATCAACAGGAACCGTCCAGGTCATCTTTATTAGATTCATCCCGAACCAGGATGACAGGGAGATTTGGTGGAATATCAGGTAATTTTTGATATGGACGGCGAAGATGATCAACAGCGGCAGGGCGGCGCACAGGATGATTTTTTTGATTTCTTTCTTTTGAAAGAGGATCAACCCGGCGATGGCTGCCATCATCCAGATCGTGTGGAATAATGTTCTGGTGAGTACTATCGAGCCGATGGTGCAGAAGAAGAGAAAAAGATACAGCCGGCGGTTCTTTTCAAGGTATTTATACAGAAAAAAACACGAGACGAGGAGCAGGAAGGTTACCGGATATGTATAGAAAAGCCAGTTTTCCAGAAGAAGGATCGGCGGACTTATGCTGAAAAAGATCGTCACCGGTAAAGCGATCATAGGGGGAATCTTCAGTTTTCTTGACATCAGATAGAGTAAGATGGTCATAGACAGACCGATCAACAGATATATTGTTTTGAAGACCAGCAGTTCATGACCGCTGAATAATTTCAGGACAATGCCCAGAAAGAGATTGAAACCGGGCGGCTGGCTGTGGAGATATAAGAGGCTGCGGAAAAGGTCGGATTTCAGATACAGCGGGTCGAGGAATTGAAAGAACCAGTAGAGCGGAGTTATGTTAAAATGCACGCCGCTCCAGGTGAGAACCGCCCGTGAGACCGCGAAGACAAAGAAGAGAATGGTAAAATCTGCTTTATACGCGGATTTTTTGAATAAGGCGGCCATGATTAAAACCTCTTTGTTGTCTTTAATAAATTTTTATCCGGAATTTTTTTGGATTTGAATAGATCGGTTTTATGTATTCCGGCAATAGGATCGCCGCCGGCAGGGCGTAATCTCCGGGAGAAAGTTTTGTCAATGTTATCTTGACGATGATATCTCTCTTCTTCAATCTGTTGATTCTTTTTTCCGGCCCCTGGACGATCAATGTGTCGAGGCTGATTTTTTCGGAAGTCACCCGTTGATTCGGTGTAAAGATCAATTTCAGTGGTATATTAGTAAACAGTTTTTCAACAGTCTTTTCAATCCTCACTTCCAGACGGACCTCTTCTTTTGAAACCTGGATATTGGACGCTGTTTTTTCTATTTTCAACTTTGTCAGAAACGGGGAGCTTGTATTTCTCACGGAAAGGGTTTCAGTAGGGATCGCCGTGATGTTCTTCAAGATATTCGCCGGCCCTGTTATTTCCACTGTGTCGAGCACTATAATATCACTGACCGAGTGTCCTTTTTTCGGAGAGCCTTTAAATGGCACATTTATCTTTACGACTTTTGTTTTTTTTCGATCCACGGTGACTTTTATTGAAGCGGTGTTGTAATAGAGTGTAATGTCATCGAATGCGACCGGAATGAGCAGTTTTTTCACGGGGATGGTGTTTTCACCCAGTTTGGGTTTGTTCAGATCGCAACGTGCTTTCGGCGGTGCCGCCCAGGTCGTCAGTAAAGCGCCTCCCCGGCCGCTGAACACCACACGCAGTGACGGGACTGAATCGACGAGGATCAGGGAGTCCGGGAGATTGGTATAGATGATTTGAATGTCTTTTTCATACTGGTAATTATTATCTATCGCCACAAAGAACCAGAGTCCGAAACTGAAGATGATGGCGACGATCTTCCGAATAGGGTCATAGACGATGAATTCCACGATCGGTTTTACATTTATCTTCATTTTGATATTATACTTATTACAAATAAATAATCAAGAATAAAATAGTTCAGGGCGGCTGTTATGACCAGAAGGCCCAGAGGAAAAGCGCTGCTCCGGTCACCGCCGCGAGCGTGAACGGCAACCCGACTTTGATGAAATCGAGGAAATTTATTTTTATACCGTTTTTCTTCAGTAGTCCCACTCCCACGATATTCGCTGCGGCTCCGATCGGTGTGATATTCCCGCCTATTGTGGTACCGATGATCGTTCCGAAAAGGAGGAGATAGAGGGGATAGCCATGCTGGTTCGAGAGGGTGGTTACCACCCCGACCATTGCGGCGAAATAGGGGACATTATCGACAAATGCGGAGATGAAGACGGAAAAGACGACGAGTACGATATATGTAAGGAGGAGGTTCCCTGATGTTATTCTACCGACCAATTCCGCCAAGACCATGGTTGTTCCGGTCTCGGTCAATGCGCCGATAAGGGCGAAGATCGCCGCCAGAAAAAAGAATGTTTCCCAATCCGTGTCTTTCAGGATGTTGAACGACTTGATGCGTTTTGAAAAGAAACTCCAGATTATTCCGATAAAGGCGAGCACAACACAGATGATTCCTCCGAGATAATCCATAAAACCATGGATGAAAGAACCGACGGCGAGACCGGCGATGAGTGCGATGAGCAGTATACCCGGAAACAGACTGGTGATCTTTTCGGTTTTGATCGCTTTTATCGTTTCCTTATGCCGACGGTTGATGAAATAGATGACCACAAGGGATATGACGGCGGCGAATTCGACGGTAAAGAAAAGGCCGGGTCTGCCGTGGAAGAAGAAGAAATCATTGAACGTCATACGTGTGGCGCTTGCAAGAATCATACTGGGAGGATCGCCCACCAGGGTCGCTGTACCCTGTAAATTTGAGGAAAGACAGATTCCCAGGATAAACGGGACAGGAGATACCTTCAGTTTGCGTGATACTTCAAATGCTATCGGTGCGACAATGAGAACCGTGGCGACGTTTTCAACAAAGGCGGATATGATACCACTGAACGCCGAAAGCCAGATGATCGCCCAGACGAGATTCTTTGACTTGTCGATTATCGCCTCGGCGATATAGGCGGGGATTTTGGAATATATAAACAACTCGGCGATCACCAGACTTCCCCAGAAAATTCCCAGGATGTTCCAGTTTATGTAATAGAGGATCTTGACGCCGGGCAGAAGCCCGATGACAAAGAGCAGAGCGACTCCTGCCCATGCCATGATGGATTTATAATTATGAAATATGATTATCGCAATGTAGATACAGATGAAGATAATAAGACAGACAATCTGCTCGGATGTCATCAGCGCTGTAAAAGCCAGAGCATGATTGCTTTTTGAATATGGAGTCGATTCTCAGCCTGGTCAAAGACGATGGAATGCGGTCCGTCGATGACTTCATCGGTGATTTCTTCGCCGCGGTGGGCAGGAAGACAGTGCATCACCAGATATTCTTTCCGCGCCGCTTTCAGAAGTTGACTGTTGAGTTGATACGGTTTAAAGAGTTTTTTCCTCTGCTCGGCTTCATCTTCTTGTCCCATTGACGCCCAGACATCAGTATATACTATATCGGCATCCTTCACTGCTTCTTCAGGATCAGTGGTCAACTCGGTCGTCTTCGCCTTTTCCAGATATTCTCTATTCGGTTCATACCCTTGGGGAGTCGCGGCGATGAATCTGAATCCCAGGATAGCAGAGGCGGCGACAAAGGAATTACAGACATTATTGCCGTCGCCGATATAAGCGATCGTTATATGCTCTAAACCTCCTTTTTTTTCGATAACCGTAAAGAGATCGCACATAATCTGGCAGGGATGTTCCAGGTCACTTAAGCCGTTAATCACCGGTATTGCGGAATTTTCCGCTAATTCTTCAACTGTTTTATGAGCAAAAACGCGGGCCATGATTATGTCGACCCAGCGTGATAGGTTGCGGCCGACGTCTGGCACCGACTCTCTTTTTCCGAGTTTTATGTCTGCCGGTGCCAGATATATGGCGTGTCCTCCTAATTGGGTCATTCCGGTTTCAAAGGTTACTCTTGTACGCAGGGATGGTTTCTCGAATATCATCGCCAGGGTTCTGTCCTTTAATCTTTTTTCCTCAAGTCCCTTTTTCTGCGCGTCTTTTACCTTCTCTGCCATTTTAAAAATTTCATAGATCTCTTCTTTATTCAAATCAAAGATTGAAACAAGGTCTCTTTTGGGCATTATAGTACCTCCGTATAGGAATAATAGCTATTTTCCTTGATATGTCAATTATTTTCTCGTTTGAGTGCTCAGCGCGGAATTCTTTATGAGATTGATGACTTCCAGAATCATCCACAGTACAAAGAGTATGATCACCCCGTTTATTGCAAAGAGAAGCCAGTTGTTTGTCCGATAAAAATTGATTATATTCAAGACCATTCCCCAGCCGGTCATTATTATCATAAAGAGCATGGGCAGCCCCGTGAAAAGTATGGACTTCCCCTTTTTATAGAGATATACTGTTATGACCATCAAGGCGAGTCCCGCCAGA
>DRIG01000015.1 GCA_011052815.1 candidate division WOR-3 bacterium
ATTCGTAATATATATATAATCTTAGCACAATCTTTTTAAGAAAGGAGCATCAAGAGATGGCGCATAGAATAGACGATTATGCAAAGATTGTTGATGGAGAGGTAATGTATGAAATATTCAAGTTCGCCCGACAGCTTTGCGGCAGGAAGATTGTGCACATCAACTCGACATATTACGGCGGCGGTGTTGCTGAAATGCTGAGCGCCCTGGTTCCGTTGATGAACGACACGGGTGCTGAAACAGGCTGGCGACATCTGCGCGGCTCTCCGGATTTCTTCAATATCACCAAAAAATTCCACAACGCCCTCCAGGGCGACACCATCCATCTCACTGAGATGAAAAAGAAACTCTACCTAGAGGCGAATCAGGACTTCTCCACTTATAATCACATAGACCACGACTGTGTAATCGTCCATGACCCTCAACCCCTGCCCCTTATCAAATTCTACAAAAAAAGACAGCCCTGGATATGGCGGGTTCATGTAGACCTCTCCCACCCCAATCTGAAACTCTGGAATTTTCTGAAAAATTACGTGTTGAGATATGATATGGTCATTATTTCCCATAAGAAGTACCGAAGGAAGGATCTGCCGGTCGAACAGAGAGTCATTCATCCGGCGATCGACCCCCTTTCGTCGAAGAACATCGAAATCAGTGAAAAGGTGATCGAAAAAACCCTGAAGAAGTTCAAGGTCCCAACTGACAAACCTATTCTCTGTCAGATATCCCGTTTCGACAAATGGAAAGACCCAGAAGGAGTCGTTGATGTTTTCAGACTTGTAAAAGAAAAGGTAGACTGCCGGTTAGTGCTCTGCGGCAGTGCCGCCACCGACGATCCGGAAAGCAGCCAGACCTATGAAAGGGTGAGGAAAAAAGCAAGCAACCATACAAAAAACAACGATATAATTTTGATAACCTCGTTGAATAATATCCTCGTAAACGCCCTGCAGCGGAAATCAGCCGTGATAATCCAGAAGTCATTACGAGAAGGGTTCGGCTTGACAGTGACCGAAGGACTCTGGAAGGAAAAACCGGTTGTTGCAGCAAAGGTCGGCGGTATACCGCTCCAGATAAAAAACGGAGAAAACGGGTTTCTCGTTCCGCCCAGAAATACAAAACAGTTTGCAGCGGCTGTTCTGGAGATACTCAAATCCCCGAAACTGGCGAAAAAACTCGGAAAAAAAGGCAGGGTTGTCGTAAAAAATAATTTTCTTATCACACGTCTGCTACTGGACTACCTTAAATTGGTGAATGAAATATTGAAGCGCTATTAAATCGGCTGTATGAGGATTCTCGGAATCACGGATATCCACGGCAGAAAAAATTTCAGCGCCGATATACTCAAAATCATCGGTGAAGTCGACTTGCTTCTGATCGCCGGAGACATAACGAACTTCGGAGGCGCCGACGATGCAGCTGAAATCATCGACGAATTCAAACAGCTGAATGAAAAAATCCTCGCAGTACCCGGCAACTGCGATACAACCGGAGTCAACCAGAAACTCATTGACAGCGGTGTCAATCTGCACGGCGAAACGAAGAAGAACAATGACATCGTATTCTTCGGAATCGGCGGCTGCAGCAGAACTCCATTCAATACACCCCAGGAATACAGCGAATCAGATATAGAAAAACTCCTCCAAAACTTTCAGAAAGAAAAGGATGCTGCTTTTCACATTATGGTCACCCATTCACCGCCGGCAAAGACAAGGGTCGACAGGACCTTCACCGGTTTCCATGTCGGAAGCAATTCAATCCGAAAGTTCATCGAAAAATACCAACCTGATCTTGTGCTGTGTGGACATATCCACGAAGCCGTGGGTGTCGACAAAATCGGGAAAACAATAATCATCAATCCCGGCCCGTTTCCAAAACATTATGTATTAATAGATATAACGGAAAAAATCAGTTATAAACTCTATTGAGAAGAAAGAAGCAGGTCCCTGCCGATCCGATAGGCGATATTCTCCAGCAGTTTCGGTGCATCACTGATCGCCTTCTTCACGCTCCTTGAAGTCTTTATCAGACTGTACTGTTCAAGCACATGATACCTTTTTAAAATCTTGACGTCGCTTGCAATTCTGCCGGCGATGAGTATCACCGGTTTTCTGTAAATATACGCCATGTCAATTACATTTTTCAGGGTCTTTCCGTAGAATGTTTCCTGGTCGACTCTTCCTTCACCAGTAATTATCAAATCGCTGGTCTTTATTTCGTCTTCCAACCTGACTATTTCCTGAACAAGACCGAAACCCGATAATATCTGGGCGTTTAAAAGTGCGGCAAAGGCGCCGCCGATTCCGCCGGCGGCGCCGGAACCGGGAATCTTGTCCAGGTTGATATCGAATTGTTTGGCAATAACCCTTTTGAAATTTCTGAGTGCTTTGAGAATCAATGGCATATCCTTCCGCTTAGCGCCTTTCTGTTTTGCATACACCAACGCACCGTATCTTCCGGTCAAAATATTCTTTACATCCGAAGCAACGGTTATCTTTGTCCGCCTTACCTGTCTGGTGATGGCTGACGTCTCTATCTTCTTTAAATCGAGGAGCCCTCGACAATTATGTGAAATCTCCTGATCCTGTGCATCAAGGAATTTGACACCCAGTATGGACAAAGCACCCACCCCGCAATCAATCGTGGCACTGTCACCGATACCCAGAATGATTTTGTAATATCCCCGTTCGATCGCATCTCTGACCAATTCTCCCACACCTGCGGTCGTGGTATTAAGCGGCGTCCGTTTCTGATTCGGAACCAATCTCAAACCTGCGGCTTCAGCAAGTTCGATAACCGCAACGCCCTGTTCCTTTATTACTCCGTAACTCGCCGTGACCTTATCATCCAATGGACCTGAAACTTTCTTCTGGATAAACTCTCCGTCAAAAGCCTTGGTGATTATCTGGGCAGTACCTGTACCTCCGTCGGCGAGCGGCAGTTCCATAATCTTGAAGCGGCGCGACGCCTTCTTCAATCCCCGGGCAATACAACGGGCGACTTCGATCGAGGTCAATGATTCCTTGAAACTATTGGGGGCGATAAGAATCTTCATTCAAATACTTCTGGATTGAGAATTTGCGGCGGCTTTTTATGATTAACGAGAAATGCAACCAGATTTTCAACCGCCATCTCAGCCATCCTGGTTCTCGTTTCAACCGAGGCAGAACCGATATGGGGAAGCAGCACGACATTCGGCAGTTGCAGCAACTCTTCTTCTACTGCGGGCTCCTGTTCATAAACATCTAAACCACATCCAGTAATAAGTTTATTGCGTAACGCCCTGACCAGCGCCTTCTCATCAACCACCGGTCCTCGTGAAGTATTAATCAGATATGCGCTCTTTTTCATCAAGGAAAATTCCTCTTCACCGATCAGATGGTGGGTGCTGTCTGTCAACGGTGTATGAATAGTAATAAAATCAGCCTCTTTAAGAAGTTCATTCAAGGGTCTGTATTCTGCTGAATATGCTCTTTCGGTCTCAGGGCTCAAACGCTGCGGTTCATAATAGATGATTCTCATAGCAAAACCCCGCGCCCTTTTCGCCACTGCCTTTCCAATTCGCCCCAGTCCGATGATCCCCAGTGTCTTTTTATATACATCGGTTCCCAGAAACAACATCGGAGACCAACCTTTAAACTCTCCTCTTCGTAAAAATCCGTCTGCTTCAACAACTCTTCTCGCCACGGCCAGGAGCAATGCGAACACAAGATCCGCGGTCGTTTCGGTCAAAACCCCCGGTGTATTGGTCACCGCGATCTTTCTCTCGGTCGCCGCCTTGAGGTCTATATTATTATAGCCGACCGCATAATTGGCGATGATTTTCAGCCGTTCGCCGGCATCCATAACTTCGGTATCTATCCTGTCGATGAGCAGACAGAGAAGTCCGTCTTTGTCCTTTATCTTTTCGACAAGTTCCTTTCTCGACATAACTTCATCTTTCTGATTTATCTCGACGATTATGTATTTTCTGAGGCGGTCTATTGCAGACGTCGGTAAATTCCGTGTAATCAGTACTTTCGGTTTCATCATTTTTAAAAACTGTCTCTTAAAAAACTAATCTTTTCTTTCGATCTTAAAAACCACCGGGTTTTTGTGATCAGGACATGCGATATAGGCTTCCCCTTTTTCTTCCCAGGGAAGATCACCGCCGAACTGCAGCACGCGCAGATAAGGATAGAATGCGTGCCAGGCAGCAGGGCAGATATCAGGCAACTTACCTTCATAGGTGTATTGCTGCCCCTGTTTATGACCTGCATCACAAACTCCTGTTTGCTCGACCACGGTGATGATTATTTTATGTCCCAACACAGATCCTCCTTTTCATCAAATCACTAAATCCCTTTGTGGATTATTCTACTCGGTGCCCGCCCCTTTCTGCATGTACTTCATCATCTCCTGCATGTCCGGCATCTCGACCTTGTCCGGGTCGAAAAGTTCGTCGGAAAGACCGGTGTTGACCTCGGCGGATTTAACGAGCATCGAAGCCTGATGTTCGCCTTCCATATAGATATCAATTCGATATGGAAAAGCGAATCCACTCAATTCTTTATAATCGGAAAAACGAATGACACCGCTTTTGTCTTTATCCTTGAATTCAGCCTTTATAACTGCAAAATCCTCTTTGGTTATCCATATCCTGGAATAAGGGGTTTTTTCGACATCAAGTTTTACAATGTAGCAATCCTGATCATCGATCTTCTCAGAACCGACCAATTCTCCGTTCTCAGACAACCAGGTCCACCAATCTTCCTGACGTTTATAACCTCTGGCCTGGTCAGCGGGTAATTTCTTCTTTCCCATGAACGGTGATATCATCCAGGTATCTTCACCGTCATAAATAACTATCGTCTTTATCGCGGGCATACCTTGCGGCATATTCGGCATCTCCATCACCATTTCGTTTCTGAACTTTATACCTTTTTTATAGGTTTTGGAATCAGAGGTTATCTCACCCTCTGGAGTGTCGAGTCTGTTCTCTCTGATTATCATGATGTCCTTAATCTTATCCTGATAGCCCGCATACTTGTCCTTGATACCTTTTAATATCGTCTGCCAGTCACCAGCATACACACTGCCGGATACAATAAGGAGTGTAAAAAATACACTCAACAGGATTTTATTCTTTGACATATTACCTCCTTAATCAGAATGCAAAGATGTCAGAAGTTTTCCAGAAAATACACTGTTATTTTATTTAATTTGACCTCTGTGTCAAGCTTGATAATCCTGGAAGCCCTCCTGATTCCTTTTTAATTCTTATCTTTACTCAAACGATTACTTCAACACAATTATCTTTTCGGTCTTTTTATACTCTTCAGCTTCAAACCTCAAAAAATACACGCCGGCACACAGCTCTTTTGTCGGAATGATTAAGTTATTCATCCCTGAAACCGACTGAATTACGGGAGTATAATAAATGTTGTGTATGAGACTCTTGAAAAGAAGGGAAAAAGAGGTAAGAATAAGATAAGTAAGAAAAGGGAAAAGAAAGGAGAAAAAGATGAAAAAGAAGGACAAAAATCCAATGGAACAGATAGCGAAGCAGGCGATCAAGGAAAAGGTGACTGAGGTCTTAGGAGATTCTGATAATCTGCGGGATTTTATTGACAAAAGCCTTAAGGAGCTTTTAGAAGCGATGGTCAATGATCTAATACGCACTGAACGGGGATTATTTACTCAGAAAAACGGTGATGTCAGCAATGGCTTCTATTCCCGAGGATTACAAACTTCAATGGGAAAGTTAACCCTTAAGGTACCTCGCACCAGAGTCTATAATTTCCGACCCTCGCTTTTACCAGAACCTTACAAACGAACCGAGGAAAGTTATGACCAACTGCTGGCAGCTTTAATCCAGAATGGTTATTCACCTAATAACCTGAGAAATATCTTATCCTGTTTAAATCTAAACTATTCACCAAAAGAGATCGAAAATATCACCCAACAACTAAAAAATCGCTATTACGACTTTATTCAAAAAGAACTGCCCCAGGATGTCTTCGCCCTATAATATATTGATGCCTACCGTACCGAGATGAAAGATAAAGAAAAAGGCAAAGTCAGAACCATTACCATTTACACCATCATCGGCGTCACGCTAAATTGGAAGAAAACCCTCGTCGGTTTTTATCTTGAGTCTGGGAGCGAGAAAAAACAAGCCTGGTTAAGGATTTTCAATGACCTTATTAGTCGGGGACTCCAGCGGGTCTCGTTGATTATCTCCGATGATTTCCCCGGCCTTAAAGAGGTAATTAAAGAACTCTTTCCCCAAACTGACCACCAACTCTGTCTGACACACTTCAAACGGAATATCACCCGCAATATGTCTCAAGAAGATAGCAAAACCTTCAAAGATCGCTTCAGTCAGTTAAAACTTACTGATTCCTTTGAAACTGCCCTGCCCAAATTTGAACATTTAATCCTCAATTACCAAAATACCTATAAAAATTTCATGGCGCAAGTCTGGCTTAAACGGAAACAATACTTAACCTTTCTTAAATATTTCGTAATCGCATTTTGTCAAGATTCATCTGAAGCAGAACAGTGTCTCATACACAACATTTATTATACTCCCTTTTTCTTCGTCCGCCTGCGGCGGACTCAGAATGACAGAAGGGAGAGCGTTTAGAGCGTTCATCTGGTCCATTTAGTTTGTTTGCTTTCAGCGAAGCGTTTAATTTACAGCCGTAGGCGTTAGTTTACAGGTTTTAACCAAATCAACAAATCAAACCGTCGGTAATTTCGTTTGGTTCGTTAATATCGCTTGGAGCGTTCGGATCGTTTCTCCGACACGCCGTCACGCTCTACGCTTTACTTGCTACTCACTATTCTTTCCGCTCGCTCAAGCACCCTCTTTGCCTCCTCTGTCCTTCCTCTCTTCATCAATTCATTCGCGAAAGCCTTTACTTCCTTCTCATAACTGAAAAGGATTTCAAGCCTTTTATCATCCGA
>DRIG01000016.1 GCA_011052815.1 candidate division WOR-3 bacterium
TTCGTCGATACTCTTACCTGATAATCTTCCGTATTCTGAAAACCGTCGTACGCGGAAATAGACATCTCCTCCTTTTTCATAAGCAAACCCTTTATCAATCAGCCGTTGAACAAGGCCGATGATCTCTTCGATATGCTGGGACGCCCTGGGATAGAAATCCGCACGTTTGATATTGAGCGTATCGCATGCCTTTAGATATTTTGAGATGTTCTCTTCCGCTATGATACGCCAATCTTTTTTCAACTCAGTCTGTTTCTTTATTATTTTGTCGTCGATATCCGTAAAATTTTCAAGGGTCTTAATCTTGTAGCCTTTATGTTCAAGCCATCTCACGAGAACATCACGGATGATATAGGCGCGCATATGGCCCAGATGGGGCGGTCCCTGCACAGTAAGTCCACAGGAATAAATCCTGACCGTATCTCCCGACGGAACGAATTCCTCTGTCTTCCGATGTAAGGTGTTATACAACCTCAAACCCATCTATTCACTCCGTAAATAGGCTCCAGCGGCTGCAATCTTGACCAGGGGATTGGGTGCAGACATCAATTTGATGAACAGTTCTCTGTTCTCTTTTGCACGACGGCGGGCAAGCGCTTCGATCGCGACGATTGAAACATTTATATATTCATCCTCGGCCGCCGCTCTCAACAACTCATCACCTTCAGGTATTCTATTATCTTTCAATACCTGGACAGCCTTGACCCGCACAAACGGATCACCGGAATCAAGCGCCTGCTTCAGCACCTCCACACCATCTTTATTATTGAGGAGCAACAGGGCTTCAGCCGCGACGACCTTCAATTCCCAGGGGGTATCGACCAAAAGATCTTTGATAAAAGATACTGCAGAGGTATCGCCGAGCTGCGCCAGGGCCAGAACTCCGTGTTTCCAGACATTGATGTTCGGAGGAATCATCAGTTCTCTTCTTATAAAATTCTCCATATCCTTTTCACCGATCCTGCCGAGCACCATCGCACTCGTAATTCTCACCAGAGGGTCAAGGTCGCTGAGTCCCCGACGTATATTCTTTTTATCCTTGAACTCTTCCAACCCCAGATAAGAGAACCTGCGGATCTTGGCGATCTTATCCTGGATTCCTTTAATGAACACATCATGACATCGTTCATCATCGATCAAGGACATAAGTCGGTATGCCTCTGCCCGGATTAACGGATCACGGTCTGAGGTGAGTTTGGCGACGATGGGAGAATAAGTCTTTTCTCCCAAATCATAGAGTGCCGCCAGGGCTGCAACCACACCGTTCTTGTCATCACTGTTGAGCGTTTCATAAAGCGTCTTAATTCCCCGCGCGTCACCGATCTTTTTACAGGCTTTAGCTGCATTCACCCGTATGACAGCCGATTCGTCTCTTAAGCCTTCTTCTAAAACGGCGAGTGCCTTTTGCCGGGGAGGTGTTCCGCAATTTAGTAAAAATATCAATAAGAAAATAACATTCTCTTTTTTCATCTGTGAATTATATATAATTTTCTTGATAAGTCAATAATTCCCGGGTTCTGTTTGTCTTTATTGACAAAAGAGTGATTTTGGCATAAAATAAAGTGTTTATCAGGAGGAAAGAAAATGAACGAATTTATTTATAAACCGATCTCCGCACCGCGGGGAACAAAAATTTCCTGTAAGAGCTGGCAGCAGGAAGCTGCCTTAAGGATGCTGCACAACAATCTGGACCCGGAAGTCGCGGAAAATCCCAAGGAGCTTATTGTATACGGCGGAAGCGGACGGGCGGCAAGAAACTGGGAGTCTTTTCATGCCATTGTAAACGCCCTGAAGACCCTAGAAAACGACGAAACCCTTCTGGTCCAATCAGGGAAACCCGTGGGGGTTTTTAAAACGTTCAGTTATGCGCCGCGTGTTCTCATCGCTAATTCACTCCTTGTCCCGGCATGGGCGAACTGGGACTATTTCAGAAAACTTGAAGCCTTAGGGTTGATTATGTACGGTCAGATGACCGCCGGTTCCTGGATATATATCGGAACCCAGGGCATAATCCAAGGCACTTATGAAACCTTTGCAGCCTGCGCGCGGAAGCACTTCGGCGGTTCACTTAAAGGAAAATGGGTCCTTACCGGCGGCATGGGTGGAATGAGCGGAGCTCAGCCGCTTGCCGTTACAATGAATCAGGGAGTCATTCTCGACATCGAGGTTGATCCAGAACGTATTAAAAAGAGGATAAAACAGGGATTCTGTGATACCATGGTCGATGATCTCGACCAGGCGCTGGAGATGGTCTTTGATGCGGTAAAAAAGAAAGAACCCCGTTCAATCGGACTCGTAGGCAATACCTCTGATATTGAACCACAACTGGTGAAGCGGGGGATTATCCCTGATGTGCTGACCGACCAGACATCTGCGCATGACGAGCTGAACGGTTATGTTCCCGGCGGAATGAGTCTTGAAGACGCCCTCAGTTTACGAAGCAGGTCGCCGGAAGAATACCGAAAAAGAGCCCTTGAATCGATCGCCCGACAGATGGAAGCGATGCTCGAAATGCAGAAAAAAGGCGCGATCGCATTTGATTACGGTAACAACATCAGGGGTCAGGCGAAAAAGGCGGGTGTGGAAAATCCCTTTTCCATACCGGGCTTTGTACCCGAGTATATCAGACCCCTCTTCTGTAAAGGGAAAGGGCCGTTCCGCTGGGCGGCGTTGTCCGGTGATAAAAACGACATCTATGCAACCGATAAAAAGGTTCTGGAAATGTTCGGTGACGACGATGCGATAAGGCGCTGGATTGAGTTGGCTCAGAAGAAGATTCCTTTTCAGGGGTTACCTGCCAGGATAATGTGGCTCGGATACGGAGAAAGGGACAAGCTCGGTCTGGAGATCGACAAGGTGGTCAAGGAGAACGTTCTTAAAGCACCCATAGTAATCGGGCGGGATCACCTGGACACCGGTTCAGTGGCTTCCCCTTATCGGGAGACTGAGGGGATGCTCGACGGCTCAGATGCAATCGCCGATTGGCCCATCCTGAACGGCTTGCTCAA
>DRIG01000017.1 GCA_011052815.1 candidate division WOR-3 bacterium
ATACACATATAAATCATGATCAATCAACGCCAAATTCGCCGCCGGCGTCGAACGCGGCGGATCCAGTATCGCCACCCCGACATACGGCGTCGTCTCATACATCCACGTCAAATTACGCGCCGCCTCTGATGAACCCTGATTGTTCGAATAATTGCCAATATCCCAATCCACAAAAATCGCCGCATATAAATCACTCAACGTCGACGAACCCTCGTTGATCATCGAAAACTTCATAATCACAAAATCATTCGCCGTCGCATCATCCCAACACCACGATTCTTGAGTACATACTAATCCTTTTGATGTAGGATGGCCTGAGTCATCATAACGTGCCGTCGCATACTCATCGAAGTTGTTCGGACCGGGCTCGTACATTCTGACTTTACCCTCGGGATTGGTCGTAGTCTCCCAGTCAGTGTCGTCCTGCTGGTTCACCTCATAATAGCGGTCCACCACATAATTGGCGTCCGTACCTGCGGCGAACGATGCATAGTAAAGATGATTGGAACCGGTTATCGGATACCAGAAACCACTGCCCTGGGTGCCGGCGCTGGACATAAAGCCGATTGCACCGTAGCGGGTCACGGTCAGCTTGACATTGCCGCAGTCATGTGTGGCATAGTCCTGACCAGGGGTACCGACGACAAGGTTGAAGTTCAAGGTATCGATATATCCTCCGGAAGCGGAAACCTCGAGTTGAAAGTCCACGGAAGTTCCGACCGGTGTGGAGGGAGAAGCGGTAATTGTGAATCGATCGGTCAAATTTTCAGCTGAATCACCCGGTGCGATATCTCCCCAGTAACCACTGCCGTCATCAACTGTAATATAGGAAGAATTCTCCATCAGACTTCCTGTTACATATATCGCACTATCGGTTCCGACATTCCTCAGCAGCGCCGTCAAATCAACTGTTTCACCGGGATCCAGCACACCGTTGTTGTTTCCTGAAGAATCATATACCGTGGTATTGACAATCGTCAGATAAGGACCTGTAACAGTGAAATCAAGCACTACATCATCGGCAAAGACCTTTGCCGTCTCTGTAGCACCTCAGCAGTGATAGGTTGAATCAAAAAGTGAAATTTTGATCTTGGCGACCTGTGTCGGATTTACACCCGGTAAATTAGTCAATTCATCATCGATGTTGAATGAATAGTCATGCCATAGGGAATCGGCGGTCGTGATAACGTGCATGGTTGAAGAATTGGACCAGGGGCATTGAGTGCTTTTATAACAGATACGCGTCTCACCCAATTGACTTCCCGAAGAATTGAGGTAAGAAATCCTTAAGGCAGCCCCGCACCAGGCACTCGTATGATTGTCGTATGCATAAAGCTTCGCTTTACAGGAAAAATCAATATCTGTTGCGGGAATATCAACGACCTGATATAATACCGCATAACCGCTGCCCGTACCAGTATAGACACGCGCTTCATAATCCGGATCAGGATCATAGTTAGTAGCACGATCGATTGCATAACTTGTACTTGTATGATCCTGAATCCAACCCTCGGTCAACGGCTGTTCAAAATCGGCATTAGTTAGCAGATTATATGCAAACACCGTTGCCGCCAAACATAATAAAGTGATAATAATTTTTTTCATAACCTCTCCTTTACCAGGTTATAGATTTATGCCACTCACCTTTTGACTATCTTACCAGTGGCATTTAAATACCCACTCTGTAATTTATAAAAATATACTCCGGAATTAACCGGTATACCCCTCTTATCCCGGCAATTCCATAGTATCCTTTCAGAGATCTGACCGGCTTTTCCATTAAGAGTTTGTACACACCGGCCGGTTACATCAAAAATATTTATCCGGTAATCACTCCCCGTCGGAATATCGAATGAAAAATTGACTATATCTTTACAGGGATTGGGTTCAACCATAATCTCTGCTGATACCCCATAATCATCTTCTTCCTCAAAAATACCAAGCTCGGCAACCTTAACCAAACCTCCCTGCCATATTTCAAAGGTCGAATCAGCCTGCATCACAGTATCCTGAATCCAGGTGACGATGCTGCATCTCTCATCATTCCAGTCCGGAGAAATTGTAAATGACTGACTCACCACAGTAGAATCACCCGGAGCGACTGAAACAGGAACGCCGTTATGATCAGGCAGGTAATCTCTTGGAACGTGATTATGCCAGTTCACGCCATTGGGAGCTTCATAATAAAGACTGTCTTCCGTGATAACGATAAGTGCAATACCGTTTAAGGCAGCTGTTGAATCATTTCGGAACTGCACATAGACCGTTCCTGAACCGGTGGAAGAGTTATAATCACCCCAGATCTTCAAAGTCACCGGCGACGGTTGCGCCATCCGCGAAACGATGATCGACTCCCAGAGGGTATAATCATAACCTCCGTGCGGATCACCGTCATACCATAACCACGGTGGTATATATAATCCTGAAAACGGGGGTAAATAGAAATGGATTCGTTGAAAGGCTTCATCCAGATAAAAGGTATCGGTTTGACTGAAGTGCACGTCGACCGCCGCGACTCTACCGGGGTAATTTGCAGCAATCTGTGCCAGCGTACCACTGGCAATGCCGCAAGAGGCTCAATCCTCCTCATTGATCATTTCACATACAACAACTCGCTCCGCTCCAAAAACAACACCAACAAATATAAGGGCGAAAAGTACACTTATAAAACTGCGCATATCACACTCCTATCTCCTAATAATATATATAATTCTTTGTTTGTCAAGCGATTTTTCAATATCCGGCATGCCGAAATCACCCTTGACAAACCAGATATTTTTATTATAATATTGTAAACAAAAGTTTACAAAGGGGAAAAGATGACAACCAGAGAAAAGATATTGCAGCTGATTCAGGACTTCATCGATGAACACGGGTATGCTCCGTCGATCCGTGAGATCACCCGCAGTATAGGATTTAAAAGCACCAAGGCGGTCAAGGTCCATCTCGATATTCTAACTGAACAGGGTTTGATTGAACGAAAAAGCGGCCAGGCACGCAGTATCCGTATCAAACCGCGTACCATACCGATCATAGGCAGGGTGACTGCCGGAATACCGGAACTTGCCTTTGAAGAAGTTCTGGACACCTTTGATCCGTCTTTATGGCGGGGTTGTTTTATTCTGAAGGTGAAAGGTGACAGTATGAACGACGCCCGTATCCATGACGGTGATATGGTGGTCGTCAAACCGACAAAAGAGGTCGTCAATAACGACATCATCGTTGCGAACTTAGCGGGTGAGACAACCGTTAAAAGACTCAAAAGAACCGGCGATTCATTCGTTCTCAAACCAGAAAACAGGGCATATCCGATAATTGAAGAACCGTTTGAAATAATCGGCAAGGTCATCGCCGTCTTCCGAAAAGTCGAATAAAGGATTATGTATCTCTGCGCTGATTTAGATGCGTTCTTCGTTTCTGTAGAACAGGCATTAGATCCATCACTGAAAGGCAAACCCGTTGTCGTCGGAGGTCCGGTCATGCAGCGCGGGGTCGTCGCATCCGCATCCTACGAAGCACGGAAATTCGGTATCTGTTCAGGAATGCCCACTGCCCGGGCATATAAACTATGTCCCCATGCGGTTTTCCTAAAGGGCAATTTTGAATACTATGAAGAGTATTCAAAAAGATTCCATAAGATACTTACCGGATTTTCTCCACATGTCAGAATGGCATCAATAGATGAGGCGTATGTCGATATAAAAGGGACCCGAAGACTGTTCGGTTCTCCGCTTGACTTAGCCGTCAGGATAAAAAAAATGGTGAATAAAGAGTTGAACATACCCCTTACAATCGGTATCGGCCGTACCAAGGTATTTTCCAAGATCGTATGCGAATATTCAAAACCCGACGGCCTTATGCTTCTACAGGAGAAAGATGAAATAAAATTCCTCTCGGGTTTGAAGGTCGGTTTCCTGCCGGGGATCGGGCCAAAGCACAAAGAGATTCTGAACAAGTTGAATATCCACACCATCGGTGATCTTTTGAAAACCCCTGAATCCATATTAAGCAGCGCACTCGGTAGTTACTCAAAACTAATAAAATTTTTTGTGCGGGGCGGAGATTTCAACGGCTGCGACGGAATGAAATCCGTAAGTCGTGAAACAACCCTTCCTCAGGATACCGCTGATCCAAATCTGATCTATGCCCTGTTTCTATATCTTATTGAACGGGGATGTACTGCTTTACGCCGAAAAAGAGCACTCGCCCGCACCCTGACAGTAAAGGTCAGATTCTCTGATTTCAGAACAGTATCAAAGAGAACCACCATACCCATGAGCAATGCCCCTCAGATAGTATTCGAAAACGGCGTACGAATCCTGGAACGGCTGTTCGTCCCGACAAGAAAAATAAGGCTTATAGGTATCGCCCTCTCAAACCTGTTCTATGGCAATCTCCAACCGACGCTCTTTATGGAAAAACAGAATGAGCTCAGTCGGTTGAATTATGCAGTAGACCGATTAAGAGACCGATTCGGTTTCAATATCATCCATCCGGCGAATAGATTCTTCTTAAAAAAGTGAATTCTATTCGAGAATTATCACCTTTTTGAATTCACTCTTTTGATCAGTGCGCAATTCAAGAAAGTAAACTCCATCTGCAACCTTCCGATTATTAATATCCTTTAAATTCCATACGAGTTTATCCGGGAATCTCTTTTCGGTCAATTTCTGCACAACTCTACCTGCTGCATCATATATCGTGATCAAAACCCTCTCACCCCTCACCTCAGGTGCACCATAGAGGGTCAGATTGCCGTACCCAGGATTTGGATATACACGAAACAGTCCTTTCACCTGTTGTTCTTTACTGTACTCCTGGACTGACAAAATTCCGAACCAATCAAGGATCTCTGCAAGGAATTCAGTACGTGACATATGATTCGGCCGTTTCTGGACGGCTTCAACTTCGGATCAGGATAAGGAATCTCGGTCTTCACCTTCACCCGGTAGATTGAATCAATCAAACCGATTGTAAAATCACCACTTACAGAATCGGTTTCCGTGCTGTCGAAATATACGGCTCCGCTGTCATCGATGGCACTCTTGACCTTTGATATTGTTTGGTTATCATTATGAAATCCGTAGAATATTATGAATACTTATTTCGGCGAAATAGCGGCTCTGGGGACTGCATTCTGCTGGTCATTCGGTTCGGTCTTCTTTACAATCTCTTCGAGGGCGATCGGGCACAATACCGTCAATCGTCTGCGCCTCTTACTCGGTTTCATTCTCCTCTCACTCACCCACTACTTTATCACCGGATATCTCTTCCCCCATAACGTGACGGCAACTCACTGGGTATGGTTCGGAGCATCAGGTGTCATCGGCTTCGTCATCGGTGACACGTTACTGTTACGTTCTTTTGTCCCTATCGGACCGCGGTTGAGTATGCTTATGATGTCGCTCGTTCCGGTCTTCAGCACGTTAATCGCCTGGCTGTTTCTGAAAGAGATACTGCACTATACAGATATCATCGCCATCCTCACCACCCTGCTCGGCATCAGTATCGTGATCCTCGCGAGAAACAGCAAAGATATAAACAGAGCGGACAAAACAAACTATGGTATCGGCCTTCTTTGCGGCATCGGAGGAGCGGTCGGGCAGGCGGTCGGCCTGCTCCTGTCCAAAAAAGGACTGAATACCGGTTTCTCACCGCTCTCCGGCAATATTCTGAGAATATTCGTCGCCGTAGTAGTCATATATATGGTTGATCGCCTTGATAAAAGGCCATTTGAAAACAACCGTAAATTCTATGAAGAACAAAAGAGCCGCCAGTACCATGGCCGGTGGTGCAGTGCTCGGACCGTTTCTCGGGGTGTGGCTTTCTCTGGTGGCTGTTAAATATGCTTATGTTGGAATTGCATCAACACTTATGTCCCTGCCGCCGATAATCCTCATACCGGTCTCCCACTGGGTCTTCAAAGAAAAGATAACGTTCGGTGCGATTTTGGGAACCGTCATTGCGGTGGCGGGTGTGGCGATGATATTCTTGCTGTAATTGTTTCTATATAAATCGGAAACAACCATTTTCATTTCCGCGCTTTGATTACAACAAATGACCCTTCACCATAGCCTTCTTTTATCGGCTCAATATCTCCTATATCAGCCAAATTATGAAAAACAGTTTGAGAAAAATTGAAACCCTTGAAACCCGTTCTCTTCAGGTTAGAAACAACCTCATCAACAGAATAGAAAGTAGCTATACGGTAAAATGGATTTTCCTTCTTATGTCGTTGATATAATCCACCGATTGGACTCTCTTTATCAACAAATCCGATTACGAAAAAACCATCAGGTTTCAATACTCGACAGGTTTCCTGAAAAGATACCTCGATATCATCCACAAAACAGATAGTAGTTATCATCAACACAAAATCGAATTGTGAATCTTTAAAAGGTAGATTTTCAGCCACTCCGGCGATGACCTCAATCCCCCTTTTTTGGGCGATCTTAATCATCTCTTTTGATGGTTCAAGTCCCATCTTAATACCCAACGGCTCGGCGAATCGACCACTTCCCACGCCGATTTCAATACCATTGTCACTTTCTGGCAATTGTTCTCTTATCGCACGAAGTTCTGATTCAAAAACAAATCTGTTCTTCTCGAACCATTCTTCATATTGAAGGGTATGCTCATCAAAAGGTCTGGTCTTTGCGATGGTCTATCTCCCTACATCTCTTTCCCGCTCCATCCAATCAGGTGTTCTATGAACATTCCCATAATAACGACGAAAACAATCGTCAAGAACAATCTCGCCGCCATAAATTTCAATCCCAGAAATTGAAGTTCCACCATCTCCTGAGGAATCTTTATACACGCCCATGCCGAAAGGAAGATAATGATATTGGAAAGGGACGCACCTTTTCTAATCAAAGCCGCCGCCATGGGAAAGGCCACATAAAGAGGTCCGGTCGGCAGTGCACCGAAGAATATTGCAAGCGAAATGCCTCTTATCCCCGAAGTTTTCCCAAGATATTTCACAACAGTATCTTTCGACACCCATACTTTAAAGAGTCCCATCAACACCATAACCGCCGGAAGTATCCAGATCATCTCAACAAAGAAACCGCGGGATGAAGAAACAACCGCCCGCTTTTTGTCAGGAAAAATCAAGAGAAGGATCACCGCCGCAACCAAAACGGCGCCCAAAAAAGCAGTATCCCGTAACATCGCTTTGCTACGGTTTTTCTTCTCAGGTGTCTTCATAATTGCAAGATCAATCCCATAATAAGGCCGATGATGACCGCGATGATAAAACTCATTCCATTCCTCAATAGCGCCATCTTTTTCCCGAGCTCTTTTATTTCGACAGGCAGTGTCACCACACCGATCATAGTCAGGGTTGTAATGAACACCGCAACCGTTGTGACCGATGCGCCGCTTTTTAAAAAGGCGCCGGCCATAGGAAAGGAAATCAAAGAAGGAATATGCAAAACCGCTCCCAGAAGCGCCGCGATCAGCACCCCCATGAAACCCGCCTGTTTACCGAGAATTCTGGAAATCTGGCTCTGCGGGACAAACCCCAAAAGCAGGCCTATAATGATTATGATGATGAGAACGACGGGGAGAATACGGAAGAACGACTGTACCGCCGCTTTCAACGCCTGTTTTGTCTTTTTCGAATCTTTGATAAAGGCAAAGAGCAGACAACAGAGAGTAAGAACATTTATAACTACGGCGGTCATGCTCATAAGATATCCATCCTCTCGTAATCAAACCTTCTGGTTTTCAATCCTCCCCCCCTGTCTCCAACATAATACAACTATATTCAGAACTTAATGCCTGTCAATGGTTGCACCGAGTCTTTCCAGACACAATGAAAAAACAAGTTCACTGCTTTTTTACAAAAAGATGTTCGGAATTGAAACTACTCGATAAGCACCACTTTAATCGACTTTGTCATATCACTATCTTCAACCCGTAAGAAGTAAATCCCGGCGGGTAGGTCAGCAACCGACAAAATCAACTCACCTGATGATGCCGTATTTCTGTGATAAATCTTTACCCGTTGACCAACATTATTATATAAAGCGATAGTGATCGGTTTATTTATTTCTCCGACAGTCAGAAGAACAACTGCTTTTGCCAAAGGATTTTGTTTAACCCTGAACGATTTTATATCCCGGGAGTACTCGTGGTGTTGAACACCTACTATTCCGTAAAATTCATAAATCTGCAAACCAGCGCTATAGTCAGCAATATAAGCGTAGTTATCCGACACATAGACTTCATAACCCCAATCCGGCGTCTCATAATAGCCGACCTCGACAGGATTAGCAGGGTCCGAAACATCAATCACCCGCAAGCCGGCGTCATAATCGGCGACATAAGCATGGTTGTTTGAGATATAAACCCCATAACTCAAGCCCGGCGTATCGTAGTGGCTGACTTCAGAAGGGCTCGTCGGATCTGAAACATCGATAACCCGCAGACCGGAATCAGCATCAGCAACATAGGCATAATTATTGAAGATATATACTCCATTGGCATAACCCGGGGTGTCACAATAACCGACTTCGTAAGGATTGGCCGGATCCGAAACATCAATCACCCGCAAGCCGGCATAACCGCCGGCGACATAGGCATAATCTCCTGCAACATATACATCCAGAGCCCAACTTGAGGTCAAACAGTAACCAGCCATGTAAGGATTGGTCGGGTCTGAAACATCTATAATACATAATCCGAAATTACCATTGGTGACATAGGCATAAATACCGGAAACATAGACTCCATTAGCCATTCCCCATGTAGAATAGGAACCAACTTCGAATGGTGCGGTCGGATCTGAAACATCAATCACCCGTAAGCCGGCAGAACCATCAGCAACATAAGCATAATCACCTACAACATATACACCATAAGCATAATAAGGAGTATCATAATAACCAATTCCGATAGGATTTAAGGGAGCAGAAATATCAACAATCTGCAAACCGGAAAGTCCATCAGCCACATAGGCATGATCTCCTGAAAGATAGATATCCAAGGCACAATCCTGGGTACGATAATAAGTACTTTCAAAAGGATTAGATGGATATGAAATATCAATAACCCGCAGCCCTGCTCCGTAATCAGCAACATATGCATATCCTTTTTCAGAAACATAAACCCCTCTGGCATTATCTGGAGTATCCAGGGAAGCAATTTCAGAAGGATTGGTCGGGTCTGAAATCTCTATAACGTGTAATCCGGAACCCCCGTCGGAAACATAAACATAAATGCCCATAACATAGACATCAAAAGCACAATCCGGTGTGTCATAATAACCGACTTCGTAAGGATTGGTCGGATCCGAAACATCAACCACCCGCAAGCCGGAATAACCATCGGCAACATAGGCATAACCGCCTGTAACATATACATCATAAGCATAATGCGGGAGACTGCAATAGCCGGCCTCAAAAGGATTGGTCGGATCCGAAACATCAATCACCCGCAAGCCGGAATAACCATCGGCGACATAGGCATAATCACCTACCACATATACACCATAAGCACAATGCGGTGTGTCATAATAACCGACTTCGTAAGGACTGGTCGGATCCGAAACATCAATCACCCGTAAACCGGCATAACCATCGGCGACATAGGCATAATCACCTACCACATATACACCATAAGATATACCTGGAGGACTGCATGAACCGATTATAGAAGGACTCCACGGATCCGAGACATCTATCACCGTTAAGCCGGCAACAGTATCAGCAATATATGCATAATTTCCAGAGACATACACATCCAAGGCTTTCAGGGTATTACATTGACCAGTCACAGAGGGATTTGCCGGATCAGAAACATTAAGAATCCATAAACCAGCATAACCATTAGCAACATAGGCATAAATATCAGAAACATAAACACTACGGGATGCAGCCGGTGTGTCATAATAACCGACTTCCACCGGATCGGTCGGATCCGAAACATCGATGACCCGCAGACCGGCATCACAATCGGCGACATAGGCATAATTACTGGAAACAGAGATACCATAAGCTATATGCGGGGTATCGTAGTGGCTGACCTCAGAAGGGCTCGTCGGGTCTGAAACATCTATGACTCGCAGACCGGAATCACCACCAGCGACATAAGCATGTTCCCCCCAAACATAGACATCATAAACATAGTTGGGAGTATCATAATAACCGATTTCCAAAGGATTGGTCGGATCCGAGACATCGATAATGCGTAAATCATAATTCCCATCGGCGACATAGGCATAATTGTTCAAGATATATACATTGTAAGAATGTCCCGGCGTGTCATAATAACCGACTTCAAGAGGATTGGTCGGATCCGAAACATCAATCACCCGCAAGCCGCTATCATAATCGGCGACATAGGCATAGTTGTTTGAAACATAAACCCCATAACTCAAGCTCGGCGTATCATAATAACCGACTTCAAAAGGGCTCGTCGGATTCGAAATATCTATGATCCGTAAACCATCTCCGTAGTCAGCAATATAAGCATAGGTACCAGAGACATAAACGTGATAAGGTTTACCAGCAGTCAAGTAATAACCTATTTTTTGAGGATTGGACGGTACCGCCATATTCCATATCTCGAGTCCGCCTTGAGCTGCAGCAATA
Organism: candidate division WOR-3 bacterium; assembly: GCA_011052815.1. Lineage (NCBI taxonomy): Bacteria > Pseudomonadati > Caldifarciminota > Caldifarciminota bacterium. The sequence continues at coordinate 10,599 of DRIG01000017.1, forward strand.
TAAAGATATTGAGAAGTCGAGTCATAAAAAAGTCCCTGAACTACACCGCGGGTATGTATCTGTTCAGAAAGCTTTTGTGCATCAGTAGAATCAGAAACATCTATAATATATACTCCACCTCCAGAACCACAAAAGACAAGTCGCCGATGAAAATCATAGGTGACCGCATAGGAAGGACCAAACGGCCAGTTCGCGATAAATTTGGTATTCAAGGAATCAAAACCACTGAAAATACCGGGTTCACCGCCGGATTCATCTTGAGTCTTTACCAGCTGGGCTCCAAGCATTATCGGTAAAATAAAAACCACCGCCAGGATGAGCCCGAAATTCTTTTCCCTCATTTTTCTCCTCCTTTTGATTTTATTCTATTTAATAATTCTTCTCCTCTACGATGTAATACTCTTACCGATTCCATCTACCATCTTCTCTCTGCCAATTCTTTCAAACTTATTAAATCACTTTTAAAAGTATAACCATCCACTCCTTCTTGTCAATATATTTGGCGGAACATGTCAGTTCTGATTAGATAATTCCCATGAGTTCAAAACACATTCCGTCATTCTGGTAATTACCAGAATGACGGAATAAGGGGGTATGAAATCTTTGTAAATTTCAGTCGTCGGTCTCTGTTATCAGTATCCCCAGATTTCGTTGAGATAGACTGCTCTACGGCAGGTGGGGCATAAAAATTTCAGGTGTTCACTTCGATAAGGTGCAACATCCTGAACCCGCGGCATTTTATCTTCTCCGTATTCCTGAGAAAGCACTAAAAAGAGATTCGGATTTGCGTATGCCAGTTCCCCGACTTTCTTCGCAATCCAGAGAAGATGCGCCCGCGTTGTAATCACCTTACCGCATTTTTCACAAAGAATCAACTCTTTCTCGATCGTGTTGTCATAACCCTCGTTCTTTATCTGAGCAAGGTCATATTCGGGGGTATGTTTTATTCCCTCTTTTGTAGTACAGTATATCACACATTGACCGCAGTAGATACAGCGTTCCTGATGATGAATCTCCTGACGGATCTTCTTCACCGGATCATCCACCTGGGACCGTGCACTCGCCGGGCAGACCTGAACACAGGCGCCGCACAGAACACACTTATCGAAATCGTACTCTATCTTTCCTTTGAAAGTCGGTGCCGCCGGAGACGGCTTGAATGGAAATTTCGAGGTGTATGGACCTCGAAAAATCGCCCTTATCGCCTCACCGAGTTCTCTCAATTTTGGTTTTCTCATTTTACTTCGCCCCCTTTTCAATCTGTTCACCGCCAAGTTTGTCCTCACCGTATTTATCCACCACAGAACCATGCCACATCTTCGTTCCGAAATGCAATGCACCTTTCATCAATGCGTGTGCCGCCACCGGACTCGTCAGCAGAAGAAATCCACCGCAGATAAGCGCCTTTATCCCTATCGGGCTGAATCCCTTTAAAAGGAAAATACCGACCATAATACCGAAAGTCCCCAGAGTCACACATTTTGTCGATGCCTGCAAACGGTTATATATATCGGGGAAACGAACAAGCCCGATGGCACCGAGAATGTCAAAAGCAATCCCAATCCAGATAATAATCCAACCGATCGGACTAATCATCGAGTCTCCTTTTTTCTAAATACTTCGCCAATGCCAGAGTTCCGATAAAACTGAAGAGCGTAAGCGTTATAGAAAGGTCCATCAGAAAATCGAGTCCGTAAAAGAGTGCACTCAACGCAGTAATACCGACGAACAGAATACCCATAATATCAACACCGACCATACGATCGGCGATTGAAGGACCTTGATAGATTCTAAAGAGACAGAGAAAACCACCGATTGCGAGGATACTAAATATTACACTAATCATTCGAAAATCCTCCTTAAATATCTTTCAAAAGGACGTGCAATAATTTTTGACGCCTTATCAATATAACCACTCTGAACCCATATCCAGTGGATATAAAGATAATCTCCGTCAATTTCGCACGTCATAGTTCCAGGCGTCAGGGTGATTGAATTAGCCAGAAAGACCTTCGCGATATCAGTCTTCAAATCCGTCTTAATCTTAACAATACCGGGTTTTATTGGCCTCTCAGGATGCAGAACCCGATACGCAACGTCGATGTTCGCCCTGAACATATACCAAAGAAAGACCGGGATATACACGATGATCCAGAAAAGTCTGTGAATCTGTAGAAATTTTGCAGGGCGTTCAGTAAAGTAACCTCCGAAGATAATCGTTCCGATAAGCACAACGACTGCACCGGCGATCAAATGGTCGAGATGAACACTCAAGGTCAGGAGAAGCCAAAAACCGAAACCAAGTATAAAATAAACTATGTAGCGCATTTAGACCTCCTTAGAAACTCGCTGCGATAAAACCAAACACCATATGTGAATATTCAATACCCCTTAACAGCGCCTGCGCCGCAGGGCCGACGACAAAATCCATAATCGGCTGGAATCCGATGCCGACGAGAAGAATCAATACCACCAGAAAGACCATTGCTATCCTCATCGAGAATGGTGCCTTTCCCACTTTATTCTTACCTTTTTTCATAAACACAAAATTTTCAATCTTTAGAAGATAACCGAGTGTCAGAAGACTGAGAAGAATTCCGACAATCGCCAGCCATAAATATCCTGCTTTTATGGCTCCCATAATGATGAACATCTTTGCAAAAAATCCTGCAAGCGGCGGGATACCGGCTAATGATAAAAATCCGAAACGCCAGCTCCATGCCGTAGTAGGCATCTGCTCACCCAGGCCGGCGAGTTTTTCCAGATCGCGCGTCCCCGCAGAATAGACCACTGCACCGGAGGTTAAGAAGAGAAGTCCCTTGGCAAGGGCGTGGGCGAGGATGAAGAACAATGCCCCGGCAATACCATAGAAATTACCGATGCCGAATCCCAGCATTATATAACCTATCTGAGAAATACTTGAAAAACCAAGCAGTCTTTTGTAGTCCCGCTGATTCAATGCGGTCAACCCGGCAAAGGCGATCGACAATAATCCCAAGGCGATCAGAATATTAAAGAAGACCGGATCCGAAGCACGCGTCAAGCCGAAAACATTAAAGACGATTCTCGCCGTAGTATAGATCCCCAGCACCTTTATGAAAATCCCTGACAAGAGGCTTGAAATCGGAGCAGGAGCCGCAGGGTGGGCGTCGGGCAACCAGGAATGGAACGGCACCAGCGCTGCTTTTATCGAAAAAGCAAACAGGAACAGCGTCAGGACAGTCCAGAAAAAGGTGGTGCCTCTTATCGCCTGCAGAGAATTGGATATATCAGCAAGATTAAGGGTCGAGGTCTTTGCATAAATAAGGGCGATGGCGAGCAGGAACGTCAAACCACCGATCTCTCCCATTACGATGTATTTGAAGCTCGCTTCCAATTCTTCAGCATCCACTCCGAAGGCGACCAGGGCATAGGAAGAGATCGCCGCGATCTCCAGAAAGACGAACATATTGAACAGGTCACCGGTTACGGCGATGCCCATCATCCCGGTGGTCATAAGCATCAGCAGGGTATAAAACTTCCACTGCCCTGTATAATGGGACATATATTTTATTGAAAAGAAACAGGCTGCAAAGACGATAACCGCGATACTTAACACCATCAGAGCGGAAAGACCGTCAAAAGCCATAACAATACCGAAAGGCGGGGGCCAGTTACCCATCTTATAAACCAACATCGGAACCTGCTGCGATACCGTGATGCCGTAAAGCGCCAGGATGAACAGAATAAAGGAAACAATCGTGCTCCATATCCAGACCAGGGGTTTGTAAATCTTTCCAATGATTGGAATAAGAAACGCACTGATTAAAGGAAGTGCAAAATATAAAGGAATAAACGACATCAACGCCTCCTTACCCTTTCAGCTTTTTAATCTCTGCTATATCAAATGTCTTATAGCGATTGTATATCCGTAGAATAACCGTAAGCATCAACGCCGTAGTACCCAGTGCGATCACAATCGCGGTAAGCACGAGAGCTTGAGGAATCGGATCCACGAAATTATGGGGTAGATCTAATTTGGTTATTATCGGAGCAAGCGCTTCGCTTTTAAATCCCACCAGTGCAAAGAAAAGATTTATCGAATATTCGATCAGAGCAAAACCGATTGCAATCTTTATCAAATTGCGCTTCGTAATGATTGCATACAACCCAATGAGGAACAAAATAATGCAGGAAGCAAATATAATCATAGATTACTCCTTAATCCTCTATTATATATTTCATCGCAGCCAACGCCATAAATATCGAAAACAGACCGGCACCGACCTTTATTCCTATCGCAATATTACAGATCGGAATAATACCGGCGCTCCAGAGATGGAGAGGTGTTCCTTTGGGAATGAAGTTCAGGAAAAATATTCCTCCGATGAAAAGTCCCAGAAAGGCGACACCGATGAAGATCAGACCGCCTATGCTTTCAAACACCGAAGCCACGATCGAAGCCTTTTTCTCACTCTTCAGTTCACCGCCGAATGCAAGAAACCTGAGGATAAAAGCACCGGCGATAATGACACCACCTGCAAAACCACCACCCGGTGTCAGATGTCCGTGGAGGATAATATACACCCCGTAGATAAAGATGAATCCGATGACGATATTGGTGATACTCTTAACAATCAAGCTCATTCCCTTCATTTTTTCCTCCCTGCTTTGCGCATCAATGCCACGACGCCGATGACCGATGTGAAGAGCACTGTCGCCTCGCCGAGGGTGTCAAGGGCACGGAAGTCAAGTATTACATCAGCGACGATATTGGCGCCGCCCGCACGATTGAGACCGAATTTTATATAATCCGACGCCACCTTCATAATAGGTGAGCCGAATTCGGGCAGCTGTTGAAGAGAACGGATCATCACGATCAGAAACAGAATCGCAAAGACGGCATACAGAACGATCGAGAAGACTTGAGAACCGGTTAATTTTTTCCCGACCGTCTTGTCGACATGGGTGGTGCGCAAAATCACCGCAACGAAAACCACAACGGTAAGAACTTCCACTACAATCTGGACGATCGCAAGATCGGGCGCCTGGACGAAGATGAACATAATCGCAACGGAAAAACCGACAGCACCGAGAGAGATGACGGCAGCCAGGAGGTCTTTTATCTCCGTCGCAATGATCGCCGCTACGAGCATAAAGGCAAGAAACAGATACAGTTCAATCATATATGCCTCCCCTTATAAAGCGAGTAATATAATTAAAATAATACCACCGAGGAATATCCAGCCGACATAGTTGTATAGTTCACCCGTGTGGAGTAGTGAAGTAAGACCGCCCAGCGCCTTGATAATTCTTCCGATACTTCTGTAAAACGCAACAATCAACTGATTAATGACATTTTTGAAGACCACGGCAAGCCCTGCAGCAGTACCCCTCAAATAATTGAAGAAATCAAAGGCGCCGCCTTCTCCGAACGTATAAGTCTTTTCCAGCATACCGAGGGTCCGTACCGAGGAATAAAAATCAGCACCGGTTATACGTGCTTCATCATCATCCAGTACCTCACCACCGATGAAGATCCTGCCCCTTCTGGGCTTCATCGCTGTACCGAAGAGAAACAGAATCAATCCGATGACGAGCCCGATGATTATCAAAACAGTGGCGAGACCGGGTGACCAGAAACCGCTCGTTCCGATGTTGAACGGCAATGCCGGCAGGACAAAGTGTTTCAAAGGTACAGCACTCGCAAAGACACCGAAGACGATACAGACCAGAGCCAGCAGGAAAGATGGCATAACCATTTCAAACCGCGCCTCCCTGACTTTGTTCAAAACCTTTGGTCTTTCGCCGAGAAAAATGGCATGAAGGAGCTTCAGGTTGTAGGCGAGGGTCAATATACTTCCGAACATCGCACAAATCAAGAAGATAAACCACAGCGGAATCTGTTTATTCAATTCTATTATTCCCTGATATATCATCCATTTGGAATAAAAACCATTCAACGGCGGAACACCGGAAATCGCAAGTGCGGCGATCAGAAAAGAGAATAAGGTAACCGGCATCTTCACACCCAAACCGCCGAGCGAATCAAGATCCGTGGTTTTTGTTCTGTATTCAACCGCTCCCGTGGAGAGAAAGAGCACTGATTTGTAAATCACGTTATTAATCATATGGAAAAAAGCCCCGGCAATCGCAATCGGAATACCCGTACCCAATCCTAAAACCATATAGCCTGCCTGGGAAACCGTTGAGAAAGCCAGCAGTCTCTGGGCGTCTTTCTGAAGAAGCGCTGCAAGCGCCATAACCACTATCGTCACCGCTCCGATAATCATCAACAGAACACGGATCGAAACAATATCAGAAATATTGAATATGAAGAGAGAAACCCTCATCAAAAGGTAAAATCCCAATAGTTTGTCCAGGCTTCCCGGGATGAATGCCAATGTCGAAGCCGGTACCACCTTTGCACTCTCGGGAATCCAGGTATGTAACGGCATGGTCCCCAGTTTTGCAAGGGCGCCGATCATAATTAAAATATAAGAAGTGATCAACCACGGACTGGAAAATAGGACCCGCGGTTGAACAGGGAAATTGACGTTTCCTAAATTGATCAGCAATAACACGATGCCAAGCATCAAGATATAGTCGGCGACACCGATTATCGTAATCGCCTTTCGTGCAGCGAAAGAACTGTCTTTTTTACCAACAAGCAGCATGCCGTACAAGGAAAATACGAGGACGTTCCAGAATATCAACAGGAAGATGAGGTTGCCGGCGACGACCACACCGTTTGCAGCGGAGAGCGAAAGCGTAAGATAGAGATAGTAAACATTTTCCCGCGGCATCTTGGACAACGCCCTCAAGGAATACAACCAGATTAAAAAGGCGAAGACCGCATTAAAGAGAAGAATCACTCCGGCGAGGTTGTCCAGGTAGAACCGGAATTCGATGCCCGCAACTGTGGCAAGGTTGTAAGAAATGATATCTGTTCTGGTGATGATGAAAATTTTGATTGCGAAAAAGAGCGCAAGAACAAAACCGATAAAGTCGAACTCCGTCCTCAGACGTTTGACGAGGAAACCCAATAAACCAGCGGCGATCGGTAACAAAATTATATAGTTGATTTCATTCATTTCTAAAATCCTCCATTACCTGTTAAATAGTTGACAGGTTGATAGAAGAAAATACCGAGAAGCAGCGACGCCAGCGCAAGAATGAAGACTACTGCCAGACCGGTATACGACGGCTTTTTCGCCTTGGGTAATTTTGTCATCGGTTTTGCGAAGAACAATTCATGATAGAATCTTGTACTGTAGAGCAGAGTGAAGACGGCTGCGACAATCGCTCCGATACCGAGATATGCAGCCTTATCAACAGCGCCGATTATGACCCATAATTTAGAAAAGAAACCGATCATCGGGAAGAACCCCACGATTGAACCGAACAGAAGCGCCATCAAAACACCGAGAGCCGGTGAAATTTTGAGCATACAGCACAAATTCTTTAAATCATCCTTTCCTGTGGAGTCTTCAATGATCCCGACTCCATAGAATAACCCTGATTTGGCAAGGGCGTGCGCCATGATATAAAGCATTCCTCCGATCAAACCGTACTTACCGCCGACGGCGAATCCCAACATTATAAAGCCGACCTGACTGATCGTTGAATAGGCAAGCAGACTCCGCAGGTTGTTTGAAAGAAGCGCGGCACCACCCAGTAGAATACTCGAGGCGATTGCAAACCAAGCGATTGTATTGAAGAACTGGGGGGCGACATAATTCCCGCTTGTAAAGAGACGCAGAAAAAGTATTACCCCGAGATTTTCCGCCACGCCGGCAAGACAGCCACCGATCGCCGAAGGAACGGCGTTGTACGCCGGTACCAACCAGATGTGCAGGGGCAATGTGACTGATTTGGCGAAAATACCGACAACGATCAGCCATACCGCAACCTCGTTATATATGGTGATCTCGAAGAAATTGAATGTTTTGTTGTCGAGATAGAGCAGAAGTAGACCAATCAACATAAGCGCCGCGGCACCAAAATTTATGAGAAACGTAAAGTTTGCCGCCTTGAGGTCCTCTTCACTCCGATAATAAGCGACCGCGCGCCAGATGGCAAAGGTCGAGATCTCCCAGAAGATGAAGATGAGCAGAAGATTATAAGAAAGAGCAACTCCGACTCCAGAACCGACGATCAATAAAAGCATCAAATAATATTCTAATCTGTGCCCCTTCTGCCGAATTGTCGCGAGCGCGTATATAAAGGACATCAAACCAATAAAAACAAATAAAGCGCTGAGGAATATCCCAAATCGGTCAAAGAAAAAGTCAAATCCAATCATTTTCTATATCTCCTTCTGATCCTTTCGGTCTTTGCCCATGACAACTTCAAGAGATCCTGACCTGAATATTTCTTCTTACCGTCCTCATATACAAAAGTTCTCTCAGTACAGCAATAGCAGGGATCAACAGCAGCCAGCACAAGTGCTGCGTCGGCGATGGAATATCCTTTCACGGCGACGACGTTCGATGCAATATTCATAAAACTCGGTGCCCTCACCTTATGTCTAACCGGCATATTCGAACCGTCGGAACGGACATAATGGAAGACTTCTCCCCGAGGAGCCTCATGTCGTCCGATGCCTTCTCCCGGCGGAATATCATCCACCCTTGTCTCGATCGGTCCGTCCGGCATATTCTTCAAGCACTGTCTGATGATCTTTATCGATTCATCACATTCGATTAATCTCACCTTTGCCTTTGCCAGTACATCGCCTTCAGGAAAGACCACCATATCCCAGTCGACCTTGTCGTAGGCGTCATAGGGATCGTCTTTTCTCACATCACACGCATAACCAGAACCGCGTGCCGTGGGACCGGTCACTGCATAGGCGATTGCATCCTCACGCGACAAAACACCGACACCTTCAAGACGCGCCCTGATAACCGGATCATCAAGCACCGCATTGGTGAACATCGCGTTCTTCTCTTCCAGAAGGTCAAGATATTTCTCTATCTTCGGATAATCTTCAGGTTTGATATCCCGACGGGCTCCGCCGATCTTGTTTATCGCATAATGGTTGCGATTACCCATAATCAATTCAAAGAGATCAAGGAGCGGTTCTCGATAACGCCACACCCACATCCATACGGTATTATAGCCGATGAAATGACCGGCAAGTCCCACCCACAGATAGTGGGAATGAATCCGCTCCAGCTCACCGATGATCGTCCGGATATATTGGGCACGCGGCGGCGGTGTTATATGCGCGCAATCTTCTACGGCCAGTACATAAGCATAGGGATGGGAATCAGAACAAATACCGCAGATTCTTTCAACCAGAAACGGCACCTGGTCCCAGGTCAGTGTGGGAGAAATAAATTCGTGTCCCCGATGGTTGTAGCCGATATTTATCTCCAGATCGACAACCTTTTCTCCTTCAACAATTAACTTAAAAAACTCAGGTTCTTCCTGTAATGGATGATAAGGACCTATAGGTACTACTCTTCTCAAGATTCCTCCTAAGGCTTCTTTTTAATTTTAATATCCTTATGTTCGTTCGCGTAGTCGCGACAGAGCGGATGTAAATCAGCAGGCCAGGTTTCAGCGGTCAAAAGAGGTACCAGATTGGGATGACCGACAAAGTCGACGCCGAGCAACTCATGAATTTCTCTTTCAATCCAGTTCGCCGCCGGCAGAAAGGATGTAAGACTCTTGATCTTCAAATCGTCTTTCGGAATCAAAGTCTTGATATTGTAATAAGTTCCCGCCTCATCAAATGAAAAATGATAGATGATTTCAATACCATCCCGTGTATCAATACCCGTGGCGATAGACAGACGGAACCCCTTTTCTTCAAACATAAATTTCGCGAGTTCAAAAACCTTTTCCCGCGGTGTCCTTATATAGATCCGACGCGCTGAGTGTATCTTTACGACAACATCCGGAAACTTTTTACTGATTTCTTCTAAAATGGCTTTTGAATATTCTTTCTTCATCATAACCTCTTTAATGCCTTGACTACACCCAGAATGATTGCCTCTGGTTTTGGAGGACAACCGGGTATATAAACATCTACCGGAATATATTTATCATAGGGACCTACCACATTATAGGATGGCTCGAAAATATGTGGATGGCACGCACAACTCCCCACACCAATCACCAGACACGGCTTAGGCGTCTGCTCATACACCCGTAAGACCCTTGGCAAGCTTTTCCGATTTATGACACCGGTCACCAGCAGTGCATCGGCATGCCGTGGAGAACCGACAAGTACAATACCGAAACGCTCGACATCCCATCGAGGAGTAAGAATATCCAGTATCTCAATATCGCAATTGTTACAGGGAGCTGCCGCAAGATGAAAGACCCAGGGTGATTTCTTTAATCCCCAAAGTTTAGCATTTCCCATATTCTACTCCTTTATAAGCCATAAAATGCAAAGATCAAACCAATTATGGATAATATGCCTATACCCAACCAGAAAAACTTCAACGCCTGATCAATACGCAATCTTGGATTTGTATTCTTGATGAGCACGATCAAAACCACAATCACCAAAAATTTCAATATCGCCCACCAGTCGGCAAAGCCTCCCCAGAGTACTGAAATCAAAAAGAGCGGCAGGAGGAAGAACATCATCGCCCGGGCAAGTTTGTACATCGCCAGGGCGACACCGGAATATTCAATGTACGGTCCGGCCATAATCTCCTGCTCCGCCTCTGGTATATCAAAGGGGACAAAACTCAATTTCGCCTGAGTCGACAGCAGAATAACGACTCCGGCGATGATTCCTGAAATTGAGTACAAAAACGGTCCGTGCGCCTGCTGGGCTGCAACAATTTCACCGAATTTTATACTGCCTCCGGATTTTATCACGACAATCGCCATTGCAATCAAAAAAGGCAATTCATAGGCAAAATATTGAGTCATCTCCCTGGAAACACCGACGCTTGCAAGAGGATTCTTGGAGGCAGATCCACCCACGATGATACCGAGAGCCGGTAAGGCGAGCAGATAGATGATCACAATCAGATCACCGACAAAAGTACGCGTCGGGTCGAAATTCATTGAGAAGAGCATAACCGCAAGGACCGACATTGAAATGATACCGAGCAACGGGGCTGAAAGGAATAATATCTTTGAGGCTCCTTCAGGGACAATCGTTTCCTTTAACAACAATTTTAAGAAATCCGCATAAGGTTGAAACCAGGGCGGTCCTACACGCCAGTGAATGCGGGCGGTCACTTTACGATCAATCCAGGTGACAAAAAGACCGATTACAGCGGAGAAAAGAAAACCAGGGAAAATAATATATGAAAAAAGAAATCTCACAATATTCATGGACTTCTCCTGAAAAATGGATGTTTGGAGATAAATCTCATACCAATCTCATGCCGTTTAATCTCTGCATCGCTCAAAAACTGAAGAGCACCTGAAGAGCATGCTGCGACACAGCGCGGTCCTTCTTCCCGGTCAGAGCACAGATTGCATTTCTGGGAAACATGCCTGATCAAAGAAGCATCGATGACACCAAAAGGACAGGCAAAAGCACAGCTCTGACACCCGGTACATATGAATGATGATCTGACCACCAGACCCGTCTTCTCGTCTCTGGTTATCGCATTAACCGGACAGGCCGCGGCACAAAGAGGTTCTTTACAGTGCCGGCATGCAAGCGGTAAATAGGCCTGACCCGGAATCTCACCGTGTCTGATCCGTGCTTCTCCCTTGAATGCAGCCTTACAAGCAGCTTCACACGATCGACAACCACAACATAAATCAAGGTCTAAAACTATCCTTTTCGCCATATCTCCACCTCAGTTGGAATAAAATTAACGATATTATCCTTGATCTCAAAATCGAACAGACCTCTCACCTCTGGTGTTTCCGCAGGTACGGCAGCTGTACCCGGGGCGAGATCCCTTGAAAAGATCGCCTTCAATTCAATCTTTCCATACGGTGACTTTACGGCCACTACATCGTTCGCTTTAAGACCCAGTTCTTCCGCATCCGAAGGGTTCAATGTAACCTTCTCTTCTTCAAAGAATGCATAGAAATTATAAGCCTTCTTCTCACCGAACATTCGGAAAGTTTTCTTCTTCCTCTCTTTTTTGACTTTCGCAATCACCCCGTCGACTCTTTCCTGAACATCAACCTTCATCTTCGGAGCGCTGAGCGTTTTCCCTGTACTCTCGGACTTACCGAGCAGACTCAGAATTTCCTGCACCGTCTTCGCACCGCTCGCCGGTTCAACAGCACCGGTTAATGATTTCTTGCCGAAAGTGGTGATGATCGTACCTGCTTTTTCAAGGTTGAGTGCAGACGGAAACATCGTGTAGCCATTGTACTTAATCGTGGATGCGCTGTAGACAGAGGCAGACTTCAGAACCTTTGACAGCTGAGGATAATAGTAGGGAAACAGCTCTCCGAAATTAACAAGGTATTTAATCTTCCTCTTCTTAAGCAACTCCACAACAGCGCCGAAGTGTTCATTACCCTCAAAACCGGCGAATTCCATAAACGGAACCACCCTCTTGCCGCTGAATTCAGAGAATTTCGCAAGTGCTTCGGCAAAGAGTACGGGGTCATAGGTATGAGCAAACGGTAAACTGGCTATGAGCAGTCCTTTACCCGCTTTTTTGAACGCCGCACTTATCTCGTTGATCTTTTCCTTGCTGACACCGGTGAGCGACTCGATATCTTTGACACCGTTGAACTCTTCCTGAGCAAGCGCAAGCAGTACCAGCGGTTCGGTTCCCAATTTTGTCTTTAAAAAGTCATTCGCAAAACCCGCTGTGTGACAGTTGATCGATTCAATCACGACAAGACGGTGTTTTCTGTCACTCAGTTTCCACTTTATCAACGGTTGGCTGAGCATGGGTGTTTGATTAAAGATATCACCGACAACCACAATCATCCCGGCATCTTCGATCTCATTGAGCGCAAACGGTTTATCGAGAAATCTCCTGAGTACGGTTTCGGGTTCAAGATATGTGGAAGCGGTCGTCTTTATCCCCGTATTATCACAGAAACCCGTTATTGCACTGTACTCTTCCAGAGTAAGATTCCGATCAAACGTTACAACCGTATTCTGCGGTTTGGCGATCACCTGTTTCAGCTCTTTCAAAAACTTCTGCCAATCCGTCGGTTTACCGCTCTTCATCGGTTTAACGAGACGTTTTGGATGATTCAAATACAATGCCGATGCGCTGCCGCGCGGGCATAATCTACCGGCATTGTCACCTTCCTTTGTATATTCAACACCCTTTACGCCGAAGTCATTCAAAACAACTCCGAATTCACATCCAAAACTGCAGAACGGACAGACCATCTTTTTAATTGTAGTGAATGAAGGATCTATATTCTTCATAAAAACGGCTCCTCAATATCCTTCACATCTTCCCAGGTGAGAACCGGACCATCCTTACACACATAGAACTTTCCGACCCGGCAGTGATTACATTTACCGATACCGCACGACATATTTTTTTCCATTGACAAATAAATATTACTGTGTTTGAAGCCGGCTTCAACAAGACGCTGCGTCACGAATTTCATCATTAAAGGCGGCCCACACACAATCGCCGGTGAACTCGCCACATCAACAGGAATTTCATCGAGGATTACTGTCACCACACCGACCTTTCCCTGCCAGGAATCATCCCCCACATCAACGGTAAGAAGAATATCCACCCCATCTATCTTTTCCCATTCCGGGATTAAATGCTTATAAACAATGTCATTCGGTGTCCGAGCACCGTATCTTATATAAATTTTCTTGTAATCTTTGATATTATGGAGAAGCGCCAAAAACAGAGAACGGAGAGGTGCAAAACCCACGCCACCTCCAACGATAAAGATCTCTTTCCCTTTGAATTCTTTTAAAGGATAGGGTTTACCAAAAGGACCTCTTACACCGACCTGATCCCCCTCTTTCAACTCAAATAGAGCACTCGTGACCCGTCCCACCTTCATAATAGTAAATTCAAGGTCATCTCCGTGAGGAGAAGAAGAAGGAGTAAAGGGCGCTTCGCCGACTCCAGGCACGGTCAGTTCGGCGAATTGACCCGCCTCGAACTGTATCGGCATTCCATCAAGAATAAAGGTCGTGATATTAGAGGTCTCAGGTATTATCTTCTTTATTTTTACAGGTATAGAATAATATGGGTTCACAGCTTCCATAAAATCTCCCTTATATCAATCTTTGCTGAACAACCACGATAACATCTGCCGCATCCTGAACATGAATAGATACCTTCGTATGCTTTAAAATAATCGAATTTGCAGAGGAAACGATTCCAGAAGCGTTCATCCAGACTGCTGCGGGGATTGGCACCGCCACCGACCCGTGCATAAGCGGCATAGTAACAGACATCCCACGTTCTTACACGTTCGAACTCCTTACCTTTTTTATAATCACTCAACAAGAAACAGTAACAGGTCGGACAGGCATGCAAACAAGCGAAACATTCAACACAGTCCTCCCTTATTTCATGCTTGAATTTTTCATCAACCTTTTCAAGACGTTCAGCCAGATCTTCTTTAAACGGCTTTTCATTGATCTTATTGAGTTTTTTCACGGCGTTCTTTCGTATCCTGCTCCGTTCTTTTTCGTCTTCTTTGGTTGCCTCTTTAAAGAGAGCACTGTTGTCATCTATGATCTTTTCGCCTTTTTTCGTAAATGCCTCAAACAAAAGGCCGCTGTCGATCTTGGTGAAGTTCAAGTCACATACCGCCTCGGCATAGGGATTCAATCCCACCAGATTACAGAAACAGCAGTCCTCTGGTTCAGGACAATCAGCCGAAATCAATATCGTATTCTCTCTTTTTTTCTTATAGAGCGGGTCGACCGGTTCGGCATTCAAAAACACCCGATCATAGATGTCAACGCCCCTTAAATCACAGTTTTTGATACCGAAGAGATATTGTTTTTTCGCTTTAACCGCCGTATCTTTCGGGAATTTCGCCACCACTGCACGACTCGGGAACAGAAAATGCTTTATGTTCTCCGCTGTCCTTACCTTTTCAAAATCGGGTTCAAATTCTTTATCCTTATCGAACTTGACGAGATGTGTTTTGTCGTCTTCAGAAACAGGATAAAAAACCAAACCGTCTTCTGACAATTTTGCTACAAAGTCCAAAATTTTATCTGAGGGAAGTAGATAAAGTTTCATAGATTTTTATTATATTTATTTTTTTTCCTTTGTCAAGCATATTAAAAAGATCGATGATACGAGCAGCAGTCTCCATAATTTCGTCGCTCATTTTATCATAGGAGTGTGGTGTAACGCCTACAAACCAGACATCGGCACCACCACTGTCTTTAAGATAGCGATAGATTGAACTGAAAGGTAGATTATGGGTCGAAACCGAAAGAGGAGCATTCAACACAATCTCCTCATTCCTTAAAAAAACAGAACCGCCACCGTTGTTTTTGACCGCATCAAAAAAGATTATCAGGTCGGGTTGAAAAGAAAGAATTTTGTTGAGATAATTTTCCGGGTATAATTGGCAGTCGAGCGTTTTTACGGTGTCGGTCTGCTTGATCTTCTCTACAATATAGGAACCAAAGCCGTCGTCGCCGCGTTCTTTGTTTCCCATTCCGCAGAGAACTATTTTCATCCGCACAATTATATCCAGAAAGCACAATTTGTCAATACAGATCCGAGGATGGAAAACCCTTGCAATCAAGATAATTCTGGATAAAATTCCGTATGCATATCAAACATTTGAAAGACTGTGTAGAATTTACTGCCGGTGACGGTTCGCGACTGCGTGAAATACTGAATCCCTTGAACCAGGAACTTAAAATCAACTACAGCCTCGCCTGGGCATTGGTAGAACCGGGTGAAAAGACAGTCCCCCATAGGTTGAAACACAGTGAAGTCTATTATATCCTGCGCGGTGTCGGTGTAATGCATATTAATAATGAAGAGAAAGAAGTCGGGCAGGATGATACCGTCTACATTCCTCCAGGGTCGGTTCAGTACATCGAAAATAGAGGAGAAAAAAAACTTGAATTCCTCTGCATCGTGGATCCCGCCTGGAAACCAGAGATCGAAGAAGTATTAAGCGGGACGGGAAGCCAATAAGACAAAAATATCCTGAAAAATCTTCTTATCCCTCAGGGTTGCTGACCCTGCCCATAAATAGAATGCTTCCTGTCGTGTTCTCCTGGATTATAAAGATGAAAGGATGGTCTGCCCTGAAGACCGGCGTTCGAATGGTCGCTGATGTTATACCCACAACAACACCGGTCGCTGCAGCGGCTTCGGTCCCTTCCTCGTTTACTTCCACAAACGCCTGATGAATAACATCCTGAATACAGAGATCTCCGGTGCCGTTCATCCCGGAGAAATCCGCAAGGTCGCTGAACGGCGTGGGCATACCCATCTTCTTCAAAAGATCCGCCAGAAAATATTTTGTCTTTAATTTGAATCTGGGAATGAAAACATCGACCCGCTGCATTCCCATCATACTCTTCCATTCTGACAACTTCTCAAGGGTGATCGATTTCTCTAACTCGGCGATATCATCCTGTTCCGGAAGAATAATAAGCATTGAGACCTCTTCTCCTTCATACGGCATCTCAAGAATCTGGACTCCATCGATCTCGGCGTATTTGAATCGCGCCTCATGGCCGACAAGCTGCATCATCTTCACCTTCACCCTCTTGCCAGAACCTGTCCGAAAATCTTCTTCTTTGGTCTCCTCTTCATTGAATTGCTTCAACCACATCCCCTTGAAGTATATCGCATTGGTAAGCACCAGCCGTGTGAGGGCGTTCAACACTCCCGAAGGAATCAAATCTTTGATTTTATTGTTCGTCTGTTCCTCAACCCACTTATTTATCGTCTTACGGGCATTCTCACTGTCCGTGGCGAAATCAAGGTTGCTGATCTTCCCTCCATAGTATCTTTCAATGCCCTCGGTATACTCTTTCAAAAAGGGATAACCCTTCTGTGCCCATAGTGCATTCGCCGTCGAGAGCTTATACTTTTTCTCTTTTTTGTTGATTATATTGTATAATCTGGCGAGATTCGGTCGGCGCAACGCCGCGTCTTCCGGTATATGCACCACATATTCCATCTCTCTTGCGGTCTCCCCCTTTGCACCCTCATAGGTCATCGTCAAGGCGATGAAGATGCTGTAAGGTGAAAAGAATACATTCTCCTCGGCGCCTTTCCCTTTGAGTTGAGCATAGAGGTCGAGTGCAAACCGATTATTGGCTGTCGTAAGTTTACTGACCCCCTCTGGAGTCGAACCTGTATCATCCGCCATTATATTCTTTTTGGCAACGCCTGATGAAAAGATACACGAAACAGTTATGGCCATTAAGACCGGGATTATTATCTTCATAATTATATTATAGTCACGGCCTTCATAATGTCAACAGCACGTCTTCCAATTCATTGACAATATTCTAAAAAAGATTATGATAGTATTGATGGAAATGATGCTGTTCTTATTCTCCACTGTCCTGAAGCCGATGGATTCGCTCTCTCTGGCAAAAGAGTTCACCCTCATTCGGAACTATGACGGCCGTCTCTATTTCGCGCCGTTTATCGGAAAGAGTATATTCCTGCTCGATGAAAATGAACGGCTGCAACCGATTACCTTCACCGACGATATAAATTATCGCATTTATGACTTCCACATCACCCCTTTTGCACTATATCTGGCCAACGGAGTATCAATCGAAAAATTCTATTTAAAATCCGGAATCAAAGAAAAACTCTATTCACAGGACAATATATCCGCCTTTGTCATAACCCCTTCGGAAGAGCTTATCATCGCTGAAGAAGAGAAGAACGAATTGATCTTCCTCGATTTCACTAATAAGATTAAGCTCAGAAAATTCGATTTAAGAATTAAAGATATCAAATTATTCAATAAAATCATCTATATCCTCACGAATAATGAATTGCTCTTCTGTGATGAATACGGTAATATATTCGACAGAAGAAAACTTACGGGAAGATTCGAAAAACTCTTTGTCACCGGGAATAAAATAATACTCTTTTCTGCCGGTGAAAAAGAAATTTATATTTTAAACGGCGAAGGCAGGAAGAACGAATTGCCCCATACAATAACAGATATCGCCGAATATAATGAATTTATTGTAATCCTCGACGGTTATGGTTCTACTCTATATTTTTATAAACCAACAGATTTCTGAATTCGATTCGGCGTTATTCACACTTGATTCCGTGTACAGCCGTTATCAAATTGTGGAAACGGATACGGTGATCCCTGAAACATTATTCGTCAGCACTCCTCTTGACACCTCAGGTAAAGAAGAAGGATTCAGAATATCCGGTGCAAAAGAACTCTCTTTTGACATAAAAGAAGGATTCGACCAGGGGATGAAAGTGAACATCCGCGGAGAGGTCGAAGGCGTCACGGTCGAAGGAGATCTGTCGGACAAAGCGACATCAGGATCAACCATACAGCTGTCCGATGTCGAAAAGATAAGTTTAAAGGTCTCGACGAAAAACTTTTACGGTGCACTGGGCGACCTTTCCCTGCCCCTGCTGTTCGGCATAACAGATGAAATCCAGGGAGGCAGACTCGCCGTCCACGACGCACAACAGGAAAATTTCGCCGCAGTGGCATATGCAGTGAACCGCGGCGAGATGAAAAGAATACGGTTCAACGGCGAAGAAGGCAAACAGAGTCCTTATTTCCTCGGAGAAAATATAATCATCGGCAGTGAAAAGGTATATCTCACCCAGGGGGTCGGCCCGCCGAGCCTTCTGGTGCGGGATGATGACTATAATATCGATTACGAAACCGGCATCCTCTCTTTCACCAACAAAAATATAATCACAAATCACTCAAGGATCGAGGTCGAATATCAGGAAGCAGTACAGGATTACCAGAGTATCTATACCGAAACAGACGCCGAAACAAAGATCGGAGATTTCGTCTTCGCGGGAATGTATCGGCGCATAAGTGATGAAAAAGAAACCCCCCTCTCTTTCACCTTTACACCGGCGGAGATTGAGAGTCTCAAGAACGCCGGAGACAGTGCCACTGTAATGCACACATTCGCAGACACCTCTTCAGAAGGTGATTATATCTTCGAGGTCGACCATTTTACTTTTGTGGGACAGGGCAACGGTGATTATAGAGTAACGTTCTTTTATGTCGGTGAGAACAAAGGAGAATATATCTACGACCCGAACATCAAGGCGTTCGCGTATCAAGGACCGGGTGCCGGTAATTATTCACCGACAAGATATATACCTTTACCCGTACAGGACGAGTTCTACGGATTCAAGATGGAAGCATTCAATGCCCTGGAAGTAAATGTTTACGGTTCTGAGTATGACCGAAATACATTTTCAACCATTGATGACCATGACAATCGCGGCAACGGCTACCATTTACGTCTGTCCAGGGACCTGAAGAGTATCTATTTTTCCGGCGAATATCTTCTTTACGACGACAGCTTTATAAAACCGACGCCCAGAGAAGATATTGATTATTATTATCAATGGAATACCACCGACTCCCTGCAGGAGATGGGCGATATTACACTGGGGATCAAACCGGCGCCGTTTTTAAACGTCGAAACCGGATATGGAGTTCTGAACAGAGAACATAGACGGAAGTTTATCACCCTCCATCCCTTTTTCTTCAATATCGGTTATGAAGAAGTAGATACACTGAGAAAATATTTTATCGGACTTTTGAAAAAAGTGAATAAATTTTTTCTGAGTTCACAATATGAAAATTCAAAAACAACCCACCTCTTCAATTATGGATTTCAATATTTTATGACAAAAACCTCGAGGGTCGGTGTTTCCGGAACTTATGATAAAGACACCTCGAACACCGGGATAACCACGATATGCGAGCTGAACACCCCGCCGTTTATGCTGTCACTCGGGCATAGACTGTATAATGATACGATATTCCTCTTCGGTGACCTGCGGCTGAATGTTCATTATCGAGGAATATCCCTGAGTGGTGACCTTCAACAGAGTCAGCGGTATTCTCAAAAAAGAAACGAAACCTATATAAAGGTCGAAGAAGGTAAAGGAAATTATGTCTATGATCCC